>CAMVDF010000022.1 GCA_947166195.1 uncultured Lachnospiraceae bacterium | reverse complement strand
GTCTTTATTATGGGAAGATGCGCCGGCTGATGAAGCATCGAACCGTCCTATGGGCTTTTCATCCCTGATCTTCTGGAGGATATCAAAGGAAAAGACGGAACCTTTGCCGTAGACGCTTTCCACCTTCAGGGAGCTGTCCATGAGTGCCAAAAGCTTCGTCACAATGGACATGCCAAGACCGGTACCCTCGATGTTGCGGTTTTTGACCAGATCCAGGCGTTCAAAGGACTCAAAGAGACGGGGCATATCCTCCTCCCTGATGCCTATGCCGGTGTCCTTTACCTCCACATGGATGAGAACTTTTCCGTCAGACCTTTCCTTTTGCCTCACCGAAAGAGTCACCGAGCCTTCGTTCGTATATTTGACCGCATTGGTCAGGAGATTCACCACAACCTGCTTGATCCTGGCCTCGTCACCAAAAAGCTTTGAGGGCAGGGCGGGATCCACATCGATCAGAAGATCCAGACCCTTGGCCTTTGACCTGCCTGAAATGGAATTTGCAAGATAGGAAAGGGCAGGCGCAAACTCGTACTCCACAGGTACGATCTCCATTTTGCCGTCCTCGATCTTTGAAAAATCAAGGATACTGTTGATGAGCTGCAGCAAAGCCCTGCCGGAGGTGTCGATATTTCCCGCATACTCCAGAATGCCACGGTCATCCGACTCGCGCAGGATCATCTCATTCATGCCGAGGATGGTATTGATGGGCGTACGGATCTCGTGGGACATGTCGGCCAGAAAGCCGCTCTTTGCCTTGTTTGCATTGTCCGCCGCCTGCTTTTCAAGCATCAGAGCCTTTGCCTCATACTCCTGCCTGACCCTGACAGAGCGCATCTCCTCCATGGTTGCCGCAAAGAACTGTTCGTTCCTGTAGCCCAGATAATAAAAGAATGAGATCAATGCAAAGACAACAAATGAGACCGTGATGGTCAGGGCAAGCTGGAACCTGGATTCTTCAAAAAGCTCGCTGTCGCTTATCATTATGGCCACATACCACTGGTCCATGATCTTTCTGACAAACAGAGTCTGGCCCTCGCCGTCTGTTTCGCAGTCGATCACACCGGTTCCGGTCTTTGACACCTGATCAAACAACTGCGGGCCGTATATATCCGCAAAATTCTCTCCCGCTACATCCGGGTCCGCGTGGCAGATGATCAGTCCGTCGTCATTTATGACCATGGCTGAGCCCTTTCCGTTCAGGTCAGTATTTTCAATGACCTCCTTAATATGAGTGAGCAGGATGTCTATGGCGACAACGTTTGAGCTTCCAAATCTTTCCTGTCCTTCATAGTCTTCGATCTGACGGGCTATGGTTATGATGACCTCTCCCGTCTGTGCATCCACATAGGGCGGTACCATGACCACTTCTCCGGCGCCTTTTTTTGCATGTGTATACCAGTCCCTGGTGGTGGGATCATAGCCTTCCGGCGGCTCCCATCCCAGGCCGTCCATGTATTCACCGCGAATTAAACCGTAGAGACCGGTCATATCATCTTCAAAAAACTTTTTCTGATTATCCGTCTGATCCGTCAGAAAGATGAGGAGTTTTTCCTGAGACTCTCCTCTTTTCATCATGGTCTCCACGGTATCCGCCGTAACCTGCAGAGCTGCTGAAGCAGCCGCAAGGTGGTTTTCAATTTCGGCGGCAACAAGCCTTGTGGTGTCCTCTCCGGATTCGCGCACACCATCCACGGAAACCCTGTAGATAAGCCTTGAGGTAAAGATCACTGATATGCACATGAGCACAAAGGACAGGATCACCGTAGTGATGAAGCCTGTGCGGCTGCTCCTCATATCATCTTCATTTTCAACAGATCGCATTTTTTTGTATCTGACCGAAATGAAGAACATCAGGATGCCTATCAGAGCAGCAAGCACTACCGATATCACAAAGAGAGTGACGGCTATACTGCCGTAACCGTCCTCTGCGCCCTCCGGGATGCTGTCTTTCATCCAGGATGCTATCTGAAAACCGCCGATACATCCTCCGAATATGATGATGGACGCCGTGATCTGCAAAAGCATCCGAAGCCTCATACCGTTGACGGTCATCCGGTCTGTCACCACACCCCGGTTCCTGTAATCTCTTCCGACAGCCTCAGCCAAAAAAACTATGGTAATATATCCGGCAAATTCAAGCACATAGTATGGATCCAATTTCCAGTCGGGATAATGAAAACAGCTGATGGTCCACATGGAAAATTCCATGAGGATGTAGCTGAGAGCGAGCGTATTGAATAAGGGAAGCTTCGCACCTTCTTTTCTGTTTTTTGCATAATAAAGGAGTGACTGCACACAGACACATTCGGCAATGGTCAGGCAGGTTCCCTGCCAGATATTGTTAAAATATCCGCCATACTGCAGATAAAGTATGACCTGTGCGATATTTAACGGAATTGGAAGAAAGACCAGCGGATGAAAGAGTTTTTTTGATGCAGGATCGCGCATGTGAATGGCTGCTGCCATCAGGAGAGCAAAAGCCACATTCCATCCAAAATATGCCATAAGGGCGGATACATCCGGATCATCATGTATGATGAAGGTGTATGCCGCCCAGTAATAATCGCTCAGGAAATGCGCAAGAAAGAAACCCGTAACATAGAGCCATCCCCTCTTCGGGGTTTCTATATAACGAAAGACGCTGATGAAAAGACCTATGACGGCCGATAACAGCATTACTATGTTTTCGACTGTTGCAATGTTCATTCAGTGTTCGCTTTCTTTAATATTCAGGGGGACGGTTCTCCTGTTTTCCTTCAAGGGGACGGTTCTCCTGTTTTGGCTTTTCACGAAACAGGAGAACTGTCCCCCGATTCAGGAGAACCGTCCCCCGATTCATCAGGATTGCTTCAGCATCCGTCTCACCGATCCCTTAGGATCCGTGACAAGAAGCCTGACAAGCCAGATCACAAGGCCAAGGGCTACGGCTGAAAGCCCGAGGAAGGTGTCGTTTAACATATCCTCAGGTGAAGGTGCAAAATAATCAGCCCGAAGCTCTGCGTATTCAAACAAGGCATCCACAAGCCACATGATCGATGCTCCCCAGTAGAGGAAACAGAGGATTCCGAGTCTCATGGAATCATCCTTTCTCGTATACCATTTCACGGTGACCGTCACCGCTGCAAAAACCATTATCAGGAGAGTCATCAGACTGTCTCCTCCTTTGTTTCGGAATCGGATTCGCGTTTCACGATGCGGTCTGCAACGGCACACATTCCTCCCCATACACCGGTGAGGAGCACTGCCATACCGACACCAACGGTTGCCATCTCACGGAACATCTCAGATGCATCCTCAGGACTGTTCATGGCTGTGAGGAAAGGAAAGAAAGGTGTGACCTCTCCGTGCCAGATGTGTTCGAAAGCAAGCATGGCTACGCCGCCCCAAAGCAGGTAAGTAAGCCATTTCAGCTTTCTTGAAAGAGGGATCTTTGTCTCCTTCACTTCAACATGTCCGTCGTGTTTGCATTCTTTTTTCTCTGCGTTCTTTTCGACCGCCGTAACTACCACTGCCTCTGCAGCTGAAACCAGAAAACAAGCCATAATCATATCCTCCTTGCTTCAAAACATCTATGAACAATTATACCATAAGTGTCAATTATATTTCCGTGCTCAGATCCTGCCCATCCAGTCGTTGAATACATCGGTGAGGGTCTGATGCATGGTGTAGTGCGGCACAAAGCCCAGAGCTGAGATCCTGGTGTTGTCGCCCAAAAGGAGCGGCTCATCCGCCACCCTGAAAAGCTTTTTGTCGGAAACCACCTTTGCGTTCGTTCCCGATATCTCAACAAGCATGTCGAGGATCTCGGATATCTTCCATGCCTTTCCGGTGCAGATATTTACCGGAACCCCGGGCTCTCCCTTTTCCATGAGGATCCTCATGGCCGCCACTCCGTCCCTCACATCGATGAAATCCCGGGCAGTCTCCAGATTGCCCACATGGATCTCGGGCTCTATCACTCCCTTTTTGATCAGTGCCAGCTGACGGGCAAAATTCTGGATCGCGGTTGCCGGCGGATGTCCCGTACCCACATGGATGAACATACGGGGCAGGAAGACCGGCAGGCCGAAATTGAGGAAATACTGGCGTCCGAGCATTTCCACCCCGACCTTTGAAACTCCGTAGGGTGTCCAGGGGGTCAGCAGCCTTTCCTCCTTTAAGGGACAGTCCTCAGGGGTTATATTGCCGTATTCCGCGGATGAGCAGGCAAGCAGGACCTTCACATCCTTTCCGGAATCCTTAAGCTCCTTTGCACAGTACAGGACGTTAAGGGTACCCTGGTAGTTTGTATTATGGGTCACATATTCACAGTTCCAGGAATCCCCGTTGAAGGCCTGGGCCGCCATGTGGATGATGATGTCAGGGCTCAGATCCTTTATGATCGACATGAGCCTGTCGCGCTCGAGGATGTCGCAGCGGATGATCGAAGGGTCGGGGACCGCTGCCATGCGGCTGGAGGCGCTGTTTCGCGCGATGCCGTAAACCTCGGCTCCATCCTTTTTGTAGCTGTTCATGAAGTGGGAACCGACCATGCCGGTCCCGCCGGTAACGAGAACTTTCATCTTTTCTCCTTTTTGGGACAGGGGACGTTTCTCTGTCCCACTTTTATGTTAACTATCGGATTCTGTGAGAATATACTCTGTCCGTAACAGGGGACGGTTCCGTGTTACGCCTGATAATTACTGCATTCCACAGGTTTTGAATCTCATTTTGTAACAGAGAACCGTCCCTCTGATACATTCATTTTGGTTGACGTAATTTTGGGACACAGATACGTCCCCTGTCCCACTTTTTTATGGGCAATAGCGCAGGAGGATGTCGATGAGGGCGTTGTACTCAACGGGCTTGCTGAGGTAATCCGCAAAGCCCATGGACAGGTACTCCTCCTTTGAGCCGGCTATGGCGTTTGCCGTGATGGCGATGACCGGCAAGGTCTCATATTTGCCTCCCATGGCACGGATCTCCTGCAAGGCCTCCACACCGTCCATCTCGGGCATGAAGTGATCCATCAGCACGACATCATAATCATTTTCGGATATCAGCTTCAGTGCATCCTTTGCCGAGGATGCAGTATCAAGATGAAGCTTTGACATGGAAAGGAACTTTTCGATGACCACCAGGTTTAGCGGCATATCGTCCACGGCAAGTACCCTCATGTCCGGAGAATTGATGGTGATCCTTTCCACTCCGTCCTCCCTGACTATCTCCGAACGCTGCCACTCTCCCAGAGGCTTTTTGTCCGTTACCTTTTGTGGGACGATGACTGTAAATGACGAGCCCTTCCCGTATTTTGAGGAAGCCTCTATCCTTCCCTCCATTTTCCTAACCAGTTCTCTCGTGATTGCAAGACCCAGACCCGTACCCTCAACATTCCTGTTTCGCCTGCTGTCCACTCTTTCAAAGGAGTCATAGATCCTTTCCATGTCCTCCTCTTTGATTCCTATACCCGTATCCCTGATCTCAAAGTGCAGCTCCGCCATGTCATCCGCTGTCATATATCCGGCAACTGACATGGAAACAGAACCCTTCGGCGTATATTTGATGCCGTTTGAAATGAGATTGATGAGGATCTGGCGGATACGGTTCTCATCACCGAAATATCCGTCCGGCAGATGCTGGTCGGCCTTTACGACAAACTCAATTCCCTTGTTATCCGCCTTTGTATGCATCATCTGGTAGACCGTCCTGATGACGCGGCCCAGTGAATACTCACCCTCGCTCAGCGACAGCTTGCCCGCCTCGATCTTTTCAAAATCAAGAATGTCATTTACCAGAGACAACAGCTGGTTTCCGGCCTCGCTGATATAGCCGGCATACTCAAGGATATTCTTTTCCTTTGATTCCTTGAGGATCATCTCGTCCATTCCAACAATGGCATTTATGGGCGTACGGATCTCGTGGGACATATTTGCCATGAAATCGGACTTGGCGTGGCTTGCACGGATCGCACTCTCCCTGGCCTTGTCCAGATCCTTCATGGTCCTTTCCATGATGCTGAGGTTTCTCTGGAACTCCGTATCATCAACCATCTCCACCACATAGCCGGTGAATTTTCCTCTCCCTGAATACCTCAGTCTCACGGTTGCACGGTAGATATATTCCCCGAGAGGTATGATCCTCTCCTGCTCCCTGTTTTCCTTTGAGGCTATATCCTTCACCCATATGATGATGTTCCTGTAGAGGGAACTGTCCTTGGGATAGTTATCCGTATCAAGATGAACTCCCGCGATCTCAGGGAAAAGCTCGACGGAATTGTCATTGTAATCCATCAGCCTGAAGTTGCTGTCAAGCGAGATGCACACATAGTTCTTTCTCTTCTCGTATATTGAAATGATACCCGAGGATATCCCGTACAGCTGCGTCCTGTAGGAGACTATGAGATAGACCATGCTATTTATGACATACGCCAGCGGCAGCAGATCGATCTCCAGTTTGATCCGCCTTTCAACGATATAGAGGATCACGGTGAAGATCATACCAAATCCCAGAAACAAGATGGTATTGTAGGTTGTATTCTTTTTTCTCCTCAGCGAATAGATGATGACGGTAAACGCCAGGAAGGTCTGGAGAAAGAGCAGTATGATGTAGTAGGTGTGTCCCGGTCCGTAGCTCTTTGTCAGATAGGTCACCCCGTTATAGTCCCCTATCGAAACATCAGTATAATAAAGACGGTTATAGCCTATGGTATTGATAAAGAAAAGCTGTACGGCATTGGCTGCCGCAAGCACCGCAACCGCCCAGCCCGGAACCCGTACCCGGCAGAACTGCGCATTTGAAAGGATCATGATAAATGGCAGGAAGGAGCATATATACAGTATTTTGTTGGCAAGCAGCGCTTCCTCCAGGGTTTTGGAGAGCGCAAGAAACGTATATCCGAAATTGGATATACAGACAAAAACAAAAAACAGTATATGAAGCACATTGTGCTGCCTGATCATCGTCAGCATCATGTACAGCAACACACACGATATCACCGTACACAAGAGATAATAAAATAATAAACCCATTTACATATTCCTGAATCGTTTATATCTTTCCTCTACTATATCATCCGGGGATTTTTTGTCCATCTCATCAAGGAAATTCAATATTGAATCCTTGAGGTATGCGGAGATCTCATCGATGGACTTTTTGTTTCCGTTCTCCTGTTCCGGTACGACCTTGTCCACTATGCCCAGCTTAATAAGATCGCCCGCGGATATGTGCATCTTTTCCGCAGCCTCCTCAGCCCTTGAAGCATCCTTCCAGAGGATCGAGGCAAAGCCCTCGGGAGTGAGGATGGAATAGATGGCATTTTCAAACATCCACACCTCGTTGCCTACGGCAAGTGCCAGAGCGCCGCCGCTTCCTGCCTCACCGACAATGATGGCAAGCACCGGAACCTTGAGAGTCGACATCAGCTGAAGGTTTTGGGCTATGGCCTCGCCCTGTCCCCTCTCCTCCGCTCCGACGCCGCAATAGGCACCGGGTGTATTGATGAAGGTGATGATGGGACGGTTGAATTTTTCAGCCTGCTTCATGAGCCTGTATGATTTCCTGTAGCCCTCGGGCATGGGCATGCCGAAGTTTCTTTCCACGGCCTCCTTGATATCATAGCCCCTGTACTCGGTTATAACGGTGACGGGGCGCCCGTCGATGAGAGCAATGCCGCCTACCACCGATCTGTCGTCGCGGTATTTGCGGTCGCCCTTGAGCTCGATGAAGATATCAAAGATCTTTGAGATATAGGTCATGGTAGGTACGAAATCAGAACTTCTGATGCTCCTGACCTTTTCCCACTTGGACTTGGTCTCGGACTTGAAAAGCGGCGGATTTGCACCTGATTTTGAGATGATCTCCCTGATGTTTTCCGCGCCCGTGGTCTTGTATCTGTCACTGTGGGAATGCAGCATGAAGAACAGGACCTTTTTCATGACCCTTCGTTCCACGATACCGTCGATCATTCCGTGCTTTTCCATGAACTCCGCAGTCTGGAAGCCATGGGGCAGTTCCTCACCTATGGTCTGGCGGATGACTCTCTTTCCCGCAAACCCGATCTCGGCTCCGGGCTCGGCCGCAATGACATCCCCGAGCATGGCAAAGCTTGCCGTGACGCCGCCCATGGTGGGATCGGTAAGTATCGTACAATAAAGTAGTCCCGCCTGTCCGTGCCTTGCAACCGCAGCGGCTGTCTTTTCCATCTGCATCAGTGATATGAGGCCTTCCTGCATCCTGGCACCGCCCGAGCAGCAGAATACAAACACCGGGAGTTTTTCATCGGTTGCCCGTTCTATCATACGGGTGATCTTTTCCCCGACAACATAGCCCATGCTGCCCATGAGGAAATTTGAATCGCAGACAGCCAGAGCAAAGGGGCTTCCAAACATCTCGCCCTTTCCGGTGATGACTGCCTCGTTAAGGCCCGTGGCTTCTTTTGCCTTTTCAAGCTTTTCATCGTAGCCTTCGTGGTTTAAGCGGTTTGTGGTGGTCATGTCACCAAACCATTCCTCGAAGGTGCCGCGGTCACATACGGTGCGGATCCTTTCACGCGCCGGGATCCGGAAGTAGTAGCCGCATTCGGGGCAGATGAATCTTTTTCTGCGGAGGTCTGAGAGGTCCCAGGTGCGGCCGCAGCATTTGCAGGTATATTGGTTTTGCATTGTTGTCTCCTTGTTTTTGTGCGGTATACGCCTGTATGCTTTGTTCACGGCTCGTCCAGTTCTAAGCTCACCGTTCGCCTGATGAACAAAACCGGCTCCGCCGCTGTTCTGCGCCTGAAAAGCGGCGCAGCCTTCGTGCTCGCCGGTTTATCAGTCTCCGGTTTGCCAAGAACTGACGGCTTATTGTTCACAAAACATACAGCCGTATACCGCCTCCCACACATAGAATCGAATCCAGCACAATGATCGTATATCAGAAGATCGTCTCTCAACTAAATTGTTATCCCGTTATTATATCACAAATCCTGTCGGTGTCGGAAAGGGTGAGGTCGGCGTAGAGGGGGAGGGTCAGGACTGTGGAAGCTTTTTCGTCGGCCACCGGGGTTCGGCCGTGGGGGAGCACTCCTTTGTAGCAGTCAAAATCGGAGGTTAAGGGATAAAAGTATTTCCTGGCTCCGATGCCGGCCCCGGCAAGCTCATCCATTACCGTGTCGCGGTTTTTCCCGAATTCTGCAGGGTCAAAAAAGACCGGGAAGTAGGCGTAGTTTGACTTCACATCCTTTTGAACGGGATTGAGGTGCAAGCCCTTGATGCCGGAGAGCCTTTCCCTGTATCTTTCGACCACGCGCTTCCTTTTTGCTATCTCGTCATCTACATGGCGCAGGTTGCAGAGTCCCATGGCAGCAGTAAATTCGTTGAACTTTGCATTGCTGCCGACTCCTGTCACGGTCTCTTCGTCCGCTATCCCAAAATCCACCAGTTCGTACAGTCTCCTGCCAAAGGCCCCGTCTTTGTAGCAGACGGCCCCGCCTTCGATCGTATTATAGACCTTGGTGGCATGAAAACTGAAGATCGAGGCATCCCCGAAGTTTCCGACTCCCTCGTTTCTGTATGTTTCTCCAAAGGTGTGAGCCGCATCATAGATGACCCTGAGGCCGTGTTTTTTTGCAACTTTCTCAATGGCATCCGTATCGCAGATGTTGCCGTATACATGAACCGGCAGGATGGCCGAGGTTCTGTCCGTGATGAGGGATTCCAGTTTTGAAGCATCCAGAGTGCAGTCATCGGGTCTGATGTCACAGAAAACCGGCACAAGTCCGTTCCTGACTATGGCATGGGTGGTTGATGCAAAGGTGAATGGAGTGGTGATGACCTCACTCCCCTTTTCAAGGCCCATGGCCGTCAGCGCAAGCTCTAAGGCCATGTGTCCGTTTACCGTCAGCTGAAGGTTTTTGACGCCAAGATATGCCGTCAGCTCTTCCGTCAGCTGTCTGTGCTTTTTGCCGAAATTGGTAAGCCACCGGGACTCCCATAAATCCTTTATCTCATCCGCATATTCCTCAAAAGGAGGCATGGATGATCTTGTTACGAGTATCTTTTTTTCCATTCAGCGGTCCCATCTCTTCCAGGGTGCCCTGCCCTCATCCCAGAGCTGCTCGAGGCGCTTCTTTTCCCTCTGTGTATCCATACACTGCCAGAAGCCGGGATGATAATAACCCATCATCTGTTTATCGTTTACAAGCTTGTCCACGGTTTCCCTCTCAAAGGTGGTTTCGTCGCCTTCGATATAGGAAAAGACCTCACGGTTTAATACCATGAAACCGCCGTTGACGATAGCTTCGTCGGAATCGTCCTTTTCCCTGAAGGATGTAATGGTGCCGTCAGGGGCTGACTCCAGAACGCCCTTATTCTGGGCAATGCTGACGGTGGTGATGGTCGCGATCTTTCCGTGGTTTTTGTGAAATGCAAGGAGCTTGTCCAGATCCACATCGCAGACCCCGTCGCCGTAGGTGAGCATGAAGGTCTCATCCTCGATATAACGCTCCACCCGCTTGATCCTGCCGCCGGTCATGGTGTTGAGGCCCGTGTCGATGACGGATACGCTCCAGTTTTCCGAGGAATTGTTCAAAACCGTCATCTTGTTCTGTGCCAGATCAAACCTGACATCGGCATTGTGCAGGAAATAATCGGCAAAAAACTCCTTGATCACATACTGCTTGTAGCCTGCCAGTATAATAAAATCGTTATAGCCGTATGAGGCATAATATTTCATGATGTGCCAGAGGATGGGCTTGCCGCCGACCTCTATCATGGGTTTCGGGATGAGATGGCTCTCCTCGGATATCCTGGTGCCAAAGCCTCCCGCAAGGATCACAACTTTCATATCGTACTTCCTCCAAAATCAGAGTATGTTCTATTGTACCACATTTTTGTACTGCGGGGACAGTTCTCTTTAACGGGGACAGTTCTCCGTTTCGTGAGATACCAAAACGGAGAACCGTCCCCTTTACTGAAAACAGAGAACCGTCCCCTGTCCCACGTTATTCCACACGCCAGTTGGCGGCATCAAAGATGTTGTCTTTGACGTAGAACTTCTTTTTGAGGGTGTATTCGTTGCCGCTCACCTCCAGGACTTCCCCGAGCTTCACCCCTGATTCCTTCAGGACTATGAGCTGTTCCCCCTCATTTTTGGCACTGTTTTCTATCCTCTTTCCGGTGAAGGGGTTTACCGGATCTTTGATCACTTTGTCGGAGGCCAGGTACGGCACATCGGCAAGGGTCATGAAATCATCAGATTCTGAAAAGCCCTCTGAACCGAAATCCTTGACCAGCATCAGGGAATTGCAGATCTCCACATTGATATCATCACTCAGCCTCATGTAGTCAAACTGTCCCAGATCCCTGCCATGGTCGGAAACTATGATGATCCTCGTATTGTCATACACCCCGTTTTTTCTCAAAACATCAAACCATTCCCCGAGCCGCAGAAAAGCCGCCGCATCGGCATGATAATGCTCCATCTGCTCCTTTGTATCAAAGACCACCCTGTTTCCCCGGCCGTCGTCCCGAAAACCCTTTTCAAGGCCCGTATTGTCTATGGTCTCGCTGTAGGTATAGTCCGGCAGCTGCAGGATGACCGGTTCATGTGTTGCGGAATTTTGAAGCATCAGGAAGGTATCCCCGTAAGAGTCAGAGATATCCGTGATATCGGGAAGAGAAGTGAGCACGGAATAGGACTTCAGAAATTCTCCGTACTCGACCCAGAGCCCGTACATCTTTATTGAATAATACTTGCCTTTGTCATAAAACAGATTCTGCAGCAGGACAGGCGCGCTCCTGAAGATGCCGTAGCAGAAAAACTGCCTCCTGCGGCACTCCTCCACATCGTCCATATTATCCTCGGAATAGCTGTCCATATAAGCGCCCTCGGTATTAAAGGCGCGGATACCCGGGTGATCGTCATAGATCGAAAGATCAGGCACCCATTGAAATCCAGCGTAGGGCGGATCGCAGACGGTGACATCAAAGCCATCCTCAAGAAACATCACCGGCATCACCTTCAAAGCCTCCATATGCTTGTCGTAAAGGGACTGCCCGGCTCTTTTGTTGATCTCCTCCGGGATATATTCGTAGCCTCCGAAAAGCCCCGGCGTCCCGGTGAAGGTGGACCGGCCGTAGGAGGTGGTATTCGGATAATAAGTAAAGCCCGAAAACTTCTCCTTTAATTCCGGCCTTTCATGAAAAATGTACGGCACATAGCCGCTGATGGCCCGGTCAAGCATCATCACGATCACATTCTTTCCTGTTTTTGAAAGCCGGATGATCTTTTCCCCCTGTCCGTCCGCAGGCTCCGAAGCCTCAATATTTACACGGCTCATGAAATCCGCTGTCCTGATACAGTTGACCGCACTCATGCAGGCAAAGGTGGAGGCCAGGATGATCCCGGCTGCCGAAAGGAGCCTGCGGTGGCGTTTTGCAAGCAGGAGGGCGGCGGTGATCAGCATAATAAGAACGCCCAGATTTATGAGCTTTGCGCTCAATGTATAATGCGGTTCCACATCAAAGATCAAAAGTGATGAGAGATTTCCCAGATCCCCGCCGAAAAGGAAATAATCCGCGGATGCGGCAAGGGCACAGAGCATGGTAAATACCGCCATCTTTTCCATCCTGTCACGAAGTATCATGGAACAGATGACGCCTCCGTACCATACCAGCATCACGCCTGCCGTGATGAGAAAAGTGCTGACCACATATACAAGAGGCGACTGTCCCGAAGCCCTGTCAAAAAATTCCTCCGGGGATGAAACGATGAGGGCAGAGGGTATCAGAAGACCGATGAGGGATACGAGCACCAGCGCCCATATGATGAGATCCCCAAAGGAAAATCCCCCCAAACCCTTTGCAGCCGCAGGACTTTTTTTCTCCTTCTTTTTGAAGGGAATGATCTTCATGAATACATTTTTCAAAAGTGAAAAGATATTGTTTAATGTCCAGTACATCACAAGTCCCGCAGGACTGTGATAAAGAAGCACCAAAAAGAGCAGAGCCAGCAGGTAGAGCTGGATTCTGTCACGAAGGCCCGCATCCTTCGTATATATCATGCCTGAGATGATATTTATCGCTGTCATTGCCACAGGAAGGATATTCACGGCGATCCCGCCGATCACAAGAAGGGCATCCTCCCTGCCCAGATCCCTGATGAAAAGAAAGGAGGCACCGCTTAGAAGTCCAAGATGTGAAAGGAAATGATAGGCTGCGATGAAAAACGGCACCTGAAGCAAAAGCGAAAGCGAGCTTCTGAGGGAATAGACCGGGGAATATCCCTGCTGTCTGTAAAGGGTATTCAACATCATGAAGCGCTCATCACCTCTGAAGGATCTTCTGATATGCTTCACCCAGGGATCTATCTCCTGTCTTGCAGCCCTTTCCTCCGCCTGGATCTCATCAGCCCTTTTGTAGAGCGGCAGCACCAGAAAATTGACCAGAAGGCTCACCGATACTATGGCAAGCCCCGGGTCATGAAAAGCCCTGTAGAAAACGTCAAAGACGGATTCTATCAAAAGCTCCACCGGTGTTATTATCAGCTGATACAAAAACATCATCTCTTCAAAGCTCCGTTTTCTGACCGCAGACCAGCTTGCGATGCTTTCCGGTCAGATAATCAAATATATATTCAGCGCTGTTTCCGATATTGCTCCAGCCGCTCTTTTTCACTTCTTCCCTTCCCTTTGCCAGTGCCTCATCATGAATTGCCGTATCTATCACTTCACCGATCCTTCCCAGATCATCCTTTTCAAGACGCACACCGAGCTTTTTCAGCGACTCAAAGATCCACAGGTCACCCTCAACCCAAACCATATCGTAAACAGAGGGATCAAAGGAGGTGTCCGCATAGATCACGGGACGGTCAAAGATCAGGGCATAATCAAAGATCACACCCGAAAAGTCCGAGATCATGATATC
Source organism: uncultured Lachnospiraceae bacterium (assembly GCA_947166195.1). Classification (GTDB taxonomy): domain Bacteria; phylum Bacillota; class Clostridia; order Lachnospirales; family Lachnospiraceae; genus NK4A144. The sequence continues at coordinate 4,635 of CAMVDF010000022.1, read as the reverse complement.
CGCACGGCTCAGTGTCTCAAAGTTATCGTTGCTGCTGTCCCAGACTATATTTTCAAGACCCTCACAGTCCTTTTTTACCTTTTCAAGGATTTGCGCGTCCGAGGTATAGGACTGCGGATGGGGCCTGATGATGATATCATGGCCGGTGGCTGCAAGCTCCATAATAAGAGCGCTTCCGAATCTTGAAAGAATGCTGTTTTCACCCCAGGAGGGTGCCAGAAGAACGGTAAGATGCCCGTCGTTTTTATTATGAGGAGGAAGGCTTTGCGCCCTCTCAAGCAGGGAATCCATATAGGGAAGACCTGCAACGCGAAGCTCCTTTTCAGGGACATGATGGCACTTTTCCAGAGCCCTGATCTGAGTCTCCTGATAGGGGGCGACCATCATCACGGCATCATAATAATCAAGGCCGAACATCCTGTAAAAGGTGGCATCGCCCAGGGCATGAAAGACATGGACATAAAACTTCACATTTTTTGAGCGTTTCCACTGATAGACATCAAGACCGGGGGTGGTTGAAAGAACGATATCCGCATCCGCAAAATTGAGCTTTGATGCAGCCTTGTTGACAGAACCGACAAATCTGCAGTCCACATGCTCATAGTTCATTTCAAGCGCAGGATCGTCCTTTGAGCAGGTCCAGTAGGCAGCTTTGATCCCGTCTCTTTCAAAAAGATCACAGACAGGCTTAAAGGTGCTCCAGTACCTTTTGCTGTCGGAAAAGATGAGATAATCGATATGATCCGACTCCCGGCCGCCTCTTCTGCCGCCGGAAAGCACCGTCTTTGCCCTGATGATGATCTTTCGCGCAAAAAAATAGACCACGGAGACCATCCCAAGTATTATCGTTATGAGCATGCTCCCGGTTCCGGGGTCTATGTAAAGGATGATCAACTTTCTGCCTCCGGAGATGAAAGAGTCAGCCTCAATGCTTCTGCCAGCGCGTCATTATCAGCCTTTGTCCTGACGGCGATCCTCACATAACTTCCCTCCCGGATCTTTTTTGAAAGATCCTTTATGAGGATGCTATGCTTTGCAAGGAGTTTTTCGGTGACCTGTTGTGAGGTCATACCGTTTGTGATCTGCGCCATGAAGTAATTTGCCTCGGAAGGAATGACTCTAAGTCCCGGGATGCCTGACAAAAGGTCGAAAAACCTGCTTCTTTCCGTCCTGAAGACTTCCAGGGCATGGATGTAATCTTTGGCATATTTTTCCTCTATCTGGAGATAGAATTCGGCAAAGGAATTGATATTCCAGATGGGTATCTGTTTTTTCAATAACGAAACAAGCCTTGTATCCGCAGATGCCAGCACACCCAGACGGAGGCCCGGCACGCCGTAGGATTTTGAGATACTTTTGACTACGGCAACATGGGGATTCTCATCAAGAAAGTCCTCGTCGATAAAGGAATTGTCAGGCTCGGATGCAAAGTCAGCAAAGGATTCGTCTATCACGAGACGGATATTTTTTTTCTTTGTCCAGCTGACAAGCTTTTGCATTTCCTTTTTCGGGATATAGTTTCCGCTGGGATTGTCGGGATTTATGACCACGAGATGGTCTATGTTTTTATTATCAAAAAATGCGGTAATATCCGATACACCATAGGTGCAGTCAGGACCGGGCACATCAAAATAAACCGACTTTTCGGGATCATACCTGTTGACATATTCCTCAAAGGTGGGCCTGATGAAGCCTGCGGTACCCGAAAGGTTTTCAAAATATGCCTTTATCAGCTCCGCAGCACCGTTTCCGACGACTATGTGATCCATGTCGACACCGAAGTTTTTGCCCGCAAGCAGGGAAATCACGCGGCTTCCGGAAGGATACTGCATCAGCAGCGTATTGAAGCTTGCCTTCATCTCATCAAGCATCTTTGCGGGAGGAAAAAAGGGATTTACCAGATAGCAGAAATCGAGCATCTTTGGATATCTCCAGAAGCCTCCGTACCTGTCCTCCAGAAGCTTCACCTCCTGGGCGCTGTCGCGGGCGAACATGGATTCCGCTATATCAAGATCCTGAAGGTCGTCTATCTCGTACCACCTGCAGTCGGGCGACAGAACCTTTGCAAAGATCTCGGGATTATCAAGCATGGTGATGACGCTCAAAACCTGCTCGTAATATTCGTTGTTTCCAAGGGCTTTGATGTAGGCCTCAAGGAAGGGAAGGTAATGGGTGACCGCAAAGTGAACGCTGAATTTGTAGATGTTTACGGTCTTGAAATACTCTCCCGTTTCGTCATACCTGAACCTGCTCTTTGGCACAAACTCCTCGATAGAATCACCTGGGCCGATCTTCAGGCAGGTGCCGTCCATCCAGCTCTGGTACTTTGCGACCAGCGCCAGCGTGGACCTTTCATCCTCAAGGAGGCAGTCAAGCACGGAATCCTCAAAGATGATGTCCGATTCAAACAAAAGCGTGTCATCTTCCGCAAGGGCGGTCCTTGCAAGATAAAGCGAATAGATATTGTTTGTGACGGCATAATCGGGGTTATCGATGTACTGCACGGGGGTTGATATACCCTCAAGGCCCGAGATATAGTCCTTCAGCTTTTCCCTCTCATAGCCCGTGACTATCACGATCCTTTTGAGGTCCTTTTTGTCAAGCTGCCTCAAAAGCCTTTCTATGAGGGTCACTCCGTTGACCTTTACCATGCACTTTGTGTTTGAGCTGGTCAGCTTTTTGAGCCTTTTTCCCATGCCTGCCGCAAGGATTATCGCCTGCATTTTTTATTACCTCCAAAGATACAGGTCAAAGACAAACCTGTTGTTCCAGTAAGCATCATTTTCGGGAGTCCTGATCTCGCAGTTCCACCCTGCTTTCGAAGCTATGCCGGCAAGATGCTCCCTGTCATAATAGGTCTTTTCAAGGCCTTTGTACACCTCGTCATAGTTCTCCACCTTTGAACGCCTGTAGGCAAGGTGCTCCTCTTTTTTTGCAAGGTCATGGATCTCTGTTATGACCACGGCTTTTTCGGATTTTTGAAGCATTTTTTCAAGGACTGAAAGTCCGTAGTCCTCGTCCGGAAAATACTGAAAGGCACTGTCAGAGATCACGGCCTCGTACCTGTGCGCCGTGTCAAGGTTTCCCGCCTCTTCGCAGAGGATATCATCGCTTTGTACCACGGTCTTTGCGATGTCGATCAGCGCATTTGAATAATCAAGGCCTCCGACTTTTTTCACGCCGCACTGCTTTTGAAAAAGATAGAGGTTTGTGCCGGAGCCGCAGCCTACCTCGTAGACGCTTTCGGGGGTCCTGCCGAGAAGGTTTTCAATAAAGGATCTCATCTCATCCCATTGGGCGTAGAGGCCTTCGTAGTAGCCTTCCTGAAGCTGGACATCGAAGCCGTCGGCTTTTTTGAGCCCGACGTAGGTTTCGAATATGTCCCGGCTGATCTCTATTGTGTTTTCTCTTTTATTCCAGATTTCTTTCCAGCGGTTCATGTGTGTCTGCCTTTTTCAGTTTTTTCGTGTAACAGAGAACCGTCCCCGGTGTAACAGTTTCACTCTACAAGTTCAAAGTCGCTTGCGGGATGCTTGCAGATCTCGCAGATGTAGTCGTCGGGAAGGGTCTCACCGACGTATTCGAAGCCGCAGATCCTGCAGCGCCATTTGTGCATTCCCGGAGGAAGGGAGCTGCCTGACTTCTGTGCCTCCGGCTTTGGCTTGATGTTTGACTGATAGTAGGTGTAGGTTGCGGAGGGTACATCAGAGAGCACCTCCATATCAGTCACGCCGCCGATGAAGAGGGTGTGGCTTCCGAGATCGGTGAGGCTTTCTACATCTACGGAAATGAAGGCGTTGGTCCCCTCAGTCACATAGAGCAGGCCGTTTTCGGATCTTTTGCAAGCGGTATATCCCGCAAACTTGTCCACATCCTTTCCTGACTGGAAGCCGAAGTGTTTGAAGGTTTCAAACTTTGCGGCCTCGCTCAGGATAGAGACATTGAACTTCCTGCTGTCTGCTATCATATCGTGGGTGAAATTTGCCTTGTTCACGGCAACCGCTATCCTGTTGGGTTCCGATGTCACCTGGATGGCGGTATTTGTGATGCAGCCGTTGTCCTTTCCGTCCCTTATCGAGGTCAATACGAATAGTCCGTAGCTGAGTTTGAACATTGCCTTGTTATCCATGATCATTTCCTCCTTTTTTAATCCAGCACCTTTTCCGCATATGAGCAGACAGGTACGACCTTGCGCTTCCTTTTTTCCGCGGCTTCCGCGACCTTAAAGACAAGGCGCTTTGCTATGCCTTTGTCCGAGTATGCAGGATCAACCTCCGTATGAACTATGGTAAAGCTTACTTTGTCATCATCATAGTCACACTCTCCCACGATCCTTTCACCGTCCAGGGCCAGGCTCCTGCGGTTTTCCTCATCAAATATGCCCCTCACTCCATGATTATACACTATATCAAGGGCTTTCGAGGGACAAAGTTTCACCGTCTTCCAGATAACGGGGTTTTTGCCCTTTGAAAGATCCACCCAGGGCTTCCTGGCAAAATTAAAGACCATGGGGGCGCCGGAGATGCACCTCCTGGCATGAAAACATCTGTCCGAGTCCCAAAATACGGTAATATCCTCATTTTCGTATAATCTGTGCATGATAAACCCCTGTCCCACATACTAATATTCCGACAG
>CAMVDF010000021.1 GCA_947166195.1 uncultured Lachnospiraceae bacterium | reverse complement strand
CATCCTATCGGGACATATCGGGGGAGGAAACGCCCTTGCAAAAAGGATAGGGGGGATCCTCGGTGCAAGGCCCGTCATAACCACATCCACGGATATAAACGGTGTTTTTGCCATAGACAGCTGGGCTGCCGAAAACGGTATGAGGATAATAAACCCGGACAGGATCAGGGCGGTATCGTCGAAACTGATCCGGGGAGAGAAGGTATATATCAGAAGTTATGTAAACATATCCGGGGATCCGCCGGATAACATAGTCGTTTTGAAGGGGAATTTGGGAGAACCTGAACCGGATGTGGTGATCGGCTCTGTTGACGTTGAAAACGACTCAGAGTTGCAGATAATGGCAGGCGGTTTTATTATAGGGACCGGCTGCAGGAGGGGGGTAAAGGCTTCCGTGGTGAGAGAGGCTTTTGAGAACTTTTGCAGGGAAAATGCCATACCGGCAGACGGGGTGGCGGCCATCGCTTCCATAGATATCAAAAAGGATGAGGCGGCATTGAAGGGGCTTGCGGATGATCTGGGAGTCGGGTTTCTGACCTATGGTGCGGAGGAACTGAATGATATCAAGGGTTTTGAGGGGGAGTTTTCGACTTCGGATTTTGTGGAGAGTGTCACCGGGGTGGATTGTGTGTGTGAAAGAAGTGCCGTAAAGGCGGCGGGGGCAAAGAGGCTGCTTGTGAAGAAAACGGTTTTTGACGGTGTGACTTTTGCGGCGGCGTTGGCTGACGGGATCTATCGGTGGCCGGAGTGAGGGTTTAACGGTAATGGGAAGGCTTTTTGCGGTCGGGATCGGACCCGGCGATGAAAAATATATGACAGGCGAGGCTGTTGCGGCGATAGAGGAGTCTGAGGTTGTCTTTGGCTTTGGAACCTACGCAAAGCTGCTGGAGGAAAGGTTTCCCGGAAAGGAGTACAGGGTTTCGGGAATGGGGCAGGAGGTTTTGCGATGCAGGGAGGCTCTTTTGTACGCATCAAAGCCCGGAGCCTCGGCCTGTGTCATATCCTCGGGGGATGCCGGGATCTACGGGATGACGGGGCTTTTGTATGAGCTTTCCCCGGATTTTGAGGATGTGGAGATCGTGACAGTCCCGGGGATCAGCGCACTCATCAGCGGAGGGGCGGTGCTCGGTGCGCCCTGTATGAACGATTTTTGTGTCATTTCGCTGTCAGATCATCTGACACCCCCCGAAACCATCAAAAAAAGGCTGTGTGCCGCCTGTGACGGGGATATGGTGATCTGCATCTATAATCCCATGTCAAAGACGAGGCCCGGCCATCTGAAAATGGCCTGTGACATACTGCTTTCGGGAAAGGACGGCGGTACCGTCTGCGGCTGGGTGAGAAATATCGGAAGAGACGGGATGGAAAGCAGAGTGCTGAGCCTGAGGGAACTGCGGGATGAGAAGCTTGATATGTTCACCACGGTATTTGTGGGAAATTCGCAGACCGTTGTCATCGGCAGCAAAATGGTGACAAAGAGAGGTTATGAGGTGGACAGACCTTGAAGATCCTGATATTCGGAGGGACAACTGAAGGCCGGGAGCTGGCATCGGATCTTGCTTCCAGCGGTCACGAGGTTACGGTCAGCGTTGCAACGGGCACCGGAGAGGACGAGCTTTGCGGTATCCCGGATATAAAGGTGGTCACGGGCCGGAGGGATGCATCCGGGATGGAGGCTCTCCTGCATAATAAGGACCTGTGCGTTGATGCCACCCATCCCTATGCCGTTGAGGCCGGGAAAAATATCAGGGAGGCAGCAGAGAGGACGGGAGTGCACTGCATCAGGCTTTTGAGGGAATACACCGGAGATCTGCCGGAATATGAGGGATGCACATATGTTGAGGATGCAGCCATGGCCGCCAAAGCCGCTTCCGGTATCAGCGGAAACATCCTTTTGACCACCGGAGTGAAGGAACTGCCCTTTTTTGAGGGGATCGAAAGGGAAAGGCTCTTTGTCAGGATCCTGCCGGTGGCGGACAGCCTTGAAAAATGCAATGAAGCCGGTATCCCTGCAGGAAATATCATAGCCATGCACGGACCGTTTTGTGAAGAACTGAATCTGGCACTTATCAGGCAGTTTGATATCTCATGCATGGTAACAAAGGACGGCGGCGTGAAGGGAGGCTTTCCGGAAAAGTATCATGCCGCGTCAAAGGCCGGGATAAGGCTGATAGTGATAAAAAGACCTTTTGAGGAAGGTTTTGCAGCAAAAGAAGTAATAGATATGATAAATTCGTCAGAAAACTGCACACTACGTGATGTGTGACCGGTTTTTTTCGGATTTAGGGAGGAAGGATCAGGAAATGGGAGTCATTTTAGCAGGCTGCGGAGGAGGAAACCGGGACGGACTGACGGTCCGGGCAGCGGAAGCTGTCAAAAATGCCGATCTGGTGATCGGATCGGGCCGGATACTGGACAGATTAGAGGGCTACATAAAATCGGATAAAGCAGAGGCGGTGATTTCCGGTGAACAGCTTTCGATGATAAAAGCACGTCTTCAGGAGGAGCCGTCTGCAAAGATAGTGGTTCTTTTCAGCGGGGATACGGGGATATTTTCGGGAGCGGAAAACCTGGGAAAAGCCTTGAAAAATGAGGGTTTTGAGTATGAGGTACTTCCCGGGGTCTCAAGCTTTGCCCTGATGGCTGCCGCCATGAAGAGATCCTACAAAGATGCGCTGCTTCTTTCGGCTCACGGAAGAGAGGTTGACATAATCAAAGAGGTTTTGAGGGGTCGGGATATGTATGTTCTGACTGATGGAAAAAACAGTCCAAATGAGTTATGTAAACTTATTTCGGAGGCCGGATTATCCGGTATTAGTGCGTGTGTGGGAGAGTTTTTGGGTTATGTAAACCAAAAACTGACATATGGAACGGCATCGGAAATATCGAAGGGATCTTTTGAGGGACCGTCGGTTCTTTTTGTCGAAGGTACGAAAAAACATACCGGGTCGGTACCCGGGATTCCCGATGAGGAATTCATCAGAGGGGATGTTCCCATGACAAAACGGATGATCAGGGCCGGGATCCTGTCCTTATTATCCCCCCGGGAAGCTGATGTTTGCTGGGATATCGGGGCAGGAACGGGAAGTGTGTCGGTGGAGCTGGCAGGCTTTTCAAAAACGGTTTATGCGGTCGAAAAGGAGCCGGAGGCTGTAGAGCTCATCAAAAAGAACAGGGAAAAGTTCGGCGCGTGGAACATGAAAGTGGTATCCGGAAGTGCTCCTGAATGCATTGGTGAGTTGGAATCTCCCGATGTTGTCTTTGTTGGAGGAAGCGGGGGAAAACTGAAGGAGATCATAGGAAAGGCGATGAAGATGAATCCCGGGGCGGCCATCGCGGTCACGGCAGTGACACTTGAGACTTTGAATCTGGCGGTGTCCGTGCTTGAAAGCTATGGCAGGGAGGCGGAAGTGATGCAGATCGGTGTCTCAAAGGCAAAGAAAATGGGGAAAAGCAGTCTCATGAAGGCGGAAAACCCGGTATTTATCATTTCATCAGGGAGAACAGGGTCTTGAAGAAACTGATGATAGCTGCATCAGGCAGCAACGGCGGAAAAACCGTCATAACAACGGGGCTTTTGAAGGTTTTTCTGGACAGGGGATACAGTGTGGGGGCTGTGAAATGCGGTCCTGATTATATAGATCCTATGTTTCACAGGTCGGTGCAGGGGGTCAGAGCCTGCAATATTGATCCTTTTCTCATGGGAAAAGAGGGTTCCATGAGGGCACTGGGAGGTTTTTTGGATGATGACCTGGTCCTCATGGAGGGAGCCATGGGCTTTTATGACGGGGTTGCAGGGACGAAGGAGGGCAGTGCATATGAGATCGCAGGGCTTACGGATACACCGGTACTCCTTGTTGTGGATCCAGGGAAGCAGGGAAATACAATAACAGCCATAATTTTTGGTCTTCAGAGATTTGCTGAGGACAGTCATATCGCAGGTGTGATCCTCAACAGATGCGATAACGGGCGTTACGAATATTATCGAAGGGTGATAGAAAGAGAGAACGGTCTGCCGGTGCTGGGATATCTGGAGGAGACAGAGGATGCGGCCGTTGACAGCAGGCATCTGGGGCTTGTAAGCCCAGGTGAGGTGCAGGGATACAAAGAAAAACTGGACAGACTTGCACGTCAGATGGAGCAGACCCTGGATATCAACGGGATACTGGGGCTGATGAAGGAACATGAGGGTGTTGAGCAGGTTTTGCAGGCCCGTGATCCCGTGGAATGCGGGAAATGCACCATAGCTGTGGCAAAGGATGAGGCGTTCTGTTTTTATTATACAAACTCGCTTGAAAGGCTGGAGGCGTTGGGGGCGGAGATCGCGTATTTTTCGCCTTTGCGTGACAGGGCTCTTCCTGAGGGCACAGACGCCCTGTACCTTGGAGGGGGATATCCCGAACTGCATATGGGGAAACTGGCCCGAAATGAGGCCATGAAGGCGCAGATAAGGGCATCTGTTGAGCAGGGTATGCCGACTTTGGCGGAGTGCGGGGGATTTTTGTATCTGCAGAAGTTCCTGGAGGACAGAGAAGGCGGTGTTTTCAGGGGCTGCGGTGTGTTTCCGGGAAAAGCGTTCTCCTGTGGAAAACCGGTCAGATTCGGGTACTGCCGTATGAAGGCGGAAACCAACAGTATGTTATTTAATAAGGGCGAGGAGATACCCGCCCATGAATTTCATTACTGGGACACCGACAGCAACGGGGAGGATATGGAGATCTGCAATCCGGGGAAGGATAAGACTTACAGAGAATGCTTTGCCGGCGAAAACCTGTATGCGGGATTTCCGCATATATGTCTTGATACAAAGCTGCCTTTGGCGGAAAGATTCGTGAAGGCGGGCATGCGGTTCAGATCGGAGAGGATAGGATGAGGATAGCTGCAGCTCTGGTCATAGGATTCATAATAGATGTTATCATAGGGGATCCGGATTACCCTTTTCACCCCGTGATACTCATGGGAAAAATGATAGGTTTCCTGGAAAAACACCTGAGAAGGTTATTTTCCCAAAATCCTTGCGCAGAGACGGCTGCCGGGGGAGTAATGGTTGTTATGGTAACGCTTGTGTGGTATTATCTCGGGTATGTCGGACTGGGACTTGCAGATCGTCTGAATACATATGTTTCTTTTGCTTTCGAGTGTCTGGTCTGCTATCAGTGCATGGCTGTGAAATCCATGATGAAGGAGAGCAGAAATGTCCTTGAAAATATCAAAACGGGCGATATTTCAAAAGCAAGGTCGGCGGTAAAAAGAATAGTCGGAAGGGATACCGGATGCCTTGATATGGCAGGGGTGATAAAGGCGGATGTGGAATGCGTGGCAGAAAGCCTGTGCGACGGAGTGATAGCTCCCATGTTCTGGATGGCCGTGGGCGGTGTACCGCTGATGCTCATGTACAAGGCCGTGAACACGATGGACAGCATGACAGCCTACAAAAATTCTCGGTATTTCTACTTCGGAAAAACTGCCGCCAGGCTCGATGATATAGCAAATCTCATTCCATCACGAATCGCAGCGTTCCTGATCATAACAGGTGTGTGGGTCAGGGGACGTTTCTCTGTCCCATTGTTGTGGGTCAGGGGACGTTTCTCTGTCCCACATTTATGTAAACAATGCAATGATGGACATAAAACCGGGACAGAGAAGCACACCCTGACCCAGCCTGCGGCCGGCGCTTTTCGTATATGGAAGAGGGACAGATATAAACATTCCAGCCCGAACTCCGGACAGACAGAAGCAGCGATGGCAGGGGCTCTGGGCATCAGGCTTGGTGGAAATGCATCATATTTTGGGGAGATGGTGGAGAAACCATATATAGGGGATGACATAAGACCTCCGGAAGAGTATGATATTATAAGAGCGAATCAGATCTTCAGAGTGGCTTCTGTACTTGGATTGATCGTTTTTGCAGGGGTGAGAGCTTTGATTTATGTAAATTGCATACTGTAGTTATGTAAACGAAGCGTGGGACAGGGGACGTATCTGTGTCCCAAAATTATGTAAATGATGGTTAAGTTGACATAAAATTGAGACAGAGAAACGGTCTCCGCTCCGCTCCGGTCGGCGCAAAACCGACGTCCACTGGACGTCGTGCGCCCCCCGTCCCAGGATTGACATAAATGTGGGACACAGAAACGTCCCCTGTCCCCGCCCCCCGTCCCACATGGACTGGACGTCGTGCGCCCCGTCCCACATGGATTATTATGATATTTGTTACGGGACCGTTTTTTGCGGGAAAGAAAAACTTCATACAGAATGAGCTGGGGATGAGTGACGCTGAGTTTCAAAGCTGTGCGGTATGGGATGTGCAGGAACTGGCATATGGAAAAACCGGGGAGGAGCTTGAAAGACTGGCAGAGGAACTGAGCCGGAAAACAGTTGTTATTGCAACGGAGACCGGCGGAGGAGTGGTTCCTGTAGATGAGACGGAGCGAAAGAAAAGGGAGGCTGCAGGGAGACTTTCGATCCTGCTTGCAAAAAAAGCCGATACGGTGGTCAGGGTGATCTGCGGGATCGGAAAGGTGATAAAAGGGGAATTGAGGAAATGACGCAACAGGAATTATATAATCTGAACGGGAAAATGAAGCCCTTTGATACGGATTCCAGGGACAGGGCCGTAAAGAAATGGAACAGCCTGGCAAAGCCGCTGGGAAGCCTGGGCGTGCTGGAGGATGTGATTTCAGATATCGCAGGCATGACGGGAAGCCTTGATGTGAGGCTGAACAGACCGTTGCTGTACGTTGTCTGCGCCGACAACGGCGTTGTATCTGAGGGCGTGAGCCAATGCGGCAGCGAAGCGACTGCGGCTGTGGCAAGGGCCCTTGCTGCAGGCGAGAGTACGGTGAATTACATGACAGCCGGAACCGGACTCCAGATCGTACCCGTGGATGCCGGCATGAAGGATTTCGGTGAGGCTCCTGGTATCAGGGATCTGAGGATCAGGAATTCAACGGGCAACATAGCCGTTGAAAGTGCCATGACACCCGAAGAAACGCTGCAGGCAATAGAAAATGGAATTATGTTAACCAAGGAAGCCTATGAAAATGGATATGATATCCTGCTGACAGGTGAGATGGGCATAGGAAATACCACGACTTCAAGCGCTCTCTGCTCGGTTTTGCTGAAAAAGGATCCGGAGGAGGTCACCGGAAGGGGAGCCGGTCTTTCGGATGAAGGACTTGAAAAAAAGACCGGGGTGGTAAAAAGGGCTGCAGAAAGATATTATAGTTTACATAAATTAGATAACATCAGTTATATTGATCTCCTCTCTGAACTTGGGGGACTCGACATCGCCGTACTCACGGGAATCTGCATAGGAGGAGGACTGTATGGGATGCCCATTCTCCTGGACGGATTCATAACCTTGACGGCAGCCCTGACCGCCACAAAGATAACACCTGGTTGTGAAAGATATCTCATAGCAGGACATATCTCATCCGAGCCTGCTTCCTCCATGATAATAAAAGAGCTCCACACTTCGCCCTTCATAGATGCCGGCATGAGGCTGGGAGAGGGAACCGGTGCAGTGGCAGTCCTGAGGCTTTTGCAGATGAGCGCGGATCTGTACAACAGCGGCCACACATTCGATGAACTGGGGATAGAGGCATACAAATGCTTGTCTTAGTCACGGGAGATGCATCCTCCGGGAAAAGTGAATATGCCGAAAGCCTTGCCATGAAGCTGTCGGAAAAGCGGATATATGCCGCGACCATGAAAAATGACGGCAAAGAGAGCAGGGAGAGGATCGAAAGACACAGAAGGATGCGGGCCGGAAAGGGCTTTGTCACCATGGAATGCCCTGAAAGACTGAAGGAAAAAGCCGCTGTGATCCTTGAAACGGAACCGGATTATTTTGAGGGCGCTTCAATATTACTGGAGGATGTGCCCAATCTCCTGGCAAATGAGATGTTCGGAAACAAACCTTGTGGAGATCCCCTGCAGGACATCCTCTTTTTATCGCAAAGATCCGCTCATCTGGTGATCGTGACCGGCAATCTCTTCACGGGAGGGTACGGCTACGACAGCATGACAATGGATTATCTCAGAAAACTTGCCGGCCTGAACAGGTCAATAGCCGCAAAGGCGGATGAGGTGTGGGAGGTTGTCTGCGGCATTCCCGAAAGGTGGAAAGGAAAAGGAATATGAGCCTGATAAAGACCATAGCGGCGGCATTTTCGATGTTTACGGTCATACCGATGCCGCAGTTTGACTTCGATGACAAAAATAATAAATACATGCTGGCCCTGTTCCCTTTGGTGGGAGCGGTCCAGGGACTGTTTATCTGGGGCGTATACGAGCTTGGTATGAGGCTTTCCCTTCATCATATATTAAGGAGCGCCCTGCTCTTTGTGACTCCCGTCATCTATACGGGAGGGATCCATCTGGACGGTTTCATGGATACTTTTGATGCCCTTGCAAGCAGACAGGAAAAGGAAAAGAAACTTCAGATCATGAGCGATCCCCATGTCGGGGCCTTTGCGGTGATCGCTCTTGCAGTCTACTGCCTGCTGGGTTTCGGGCTATGGTGCGCACTTGACCGGTTCGATCCGGTCTTTTTCATATTGATGTACATGCTTTCAAGGAGCCTTGCCGGGTACGCCATGCTCACCTTTACACCTGCAAAAAACAGCGGGCTAGCAGCCTTTTTTTCAAAGGCGGGTTCAAGATCCGCATCCGGAGCCATTTCCGTTCTGATCACTATCTTCATAGGCATAGCCCTTGTCATGAAGGGAGTGCAGGGTATGATAATACTTGCGTCCGCGCTTTTGATGCTCCTCATATATCATCACACCGCCAAAGCCCGGTTCGGCGGGATCACAGGCGATCTGTCCGGCTGGTTTCTCTCTGTCACGGAGCTTTTGATGCTGGCAGTCTATGTCCTGACATCCGGATAACTATAAAAATGAAAAGGGCTCACAGCCCTTTTCTCTTCCGTGCGATATCTATCATCTCCACTGCCTCGTCGAAGGCATTCTTCAGGTAGGGATCGACGGGATCCTTTCCGTCCTTTTCCTTTTTCTTGATCTCATCCCAGTTTTTCAGGACTTCCTCGGAGGTTTCAGCCTTTGCATCCCCAAAGATGTGAGGATGCCTGCGGATCATCTTTTCGCTGACGGTCCTTATCACATCATCCATGGAAAAAAGCCCTTCCTCCTCAGCGATCACCGCATGCATAACGACCTGCAAAAGCAGATCTCCCAGCTCCTCCTTCATATTGTCGGCGTTGCCGGTCTTTTCGTACATATCGATGCCTGCGACCAGTTCCACGGCCTCTTCGAAACAGGCCTTTTTGAGAGATACATGGGTCTGCTCACGGTCCCAGGGACAGCCGTCGGGAGCCCTGAGAGTTTTTATTATATCATTGAACTTTTCAAATTCAGTCATAGGCCACCTCCGAAAGGAGTATACCGTAAAACCGGTTGTGTATCAATAACTATGGGTTTATGATAGGAGCATGAAAAACAGACGGATAAATTCGGTAACAAACAGGCTCATAGCCATGAACGTCATCATCTTCCTGCTGGGATATCTGCAGCTTTTCCTGCCGCCACTTAAAAACCTGCCGTTAAGCAGCGAGACAGGCGGCATTTATTATCCCGCCGTCGCCACAGGGCAGTGGTGGAGGATAATAACGGCGATGTTCCTCCACGCAAATATTGCACATCTTGCCTCAAACATGCTCGCGCTCTTTGCGTTGGGAAGCACGGCGGAAAGGATGCTGGGACATTGGAGATACGCACTTTCATATTTTCTTGCGGGTATAGCCGGCAATCTCTTCACCCTGGTCTGGGACGGCTTCACTGGCAGATACTTTTTCACCGTGGGAGCATCGGGTGCGATCCTGGGAATCCTGGGCGCCATCCTTGCGGTCTCGGTGAACAAAAAGGACGGGATCCCGGGGATGAACGTGAGGAGAGTGGTCATAGCCTGTGTGCTGATGCTCATTCCCTCCGCAAAAAACATCAGCATGACCGCCCATATGGGAGGCTTTGCGGGAGGCTTCGCCTCGATGTATGTCATAGGATCACTCTTCCCGAAAAAGGACTGATAAATAATGAAAGCAAAATGCATAATGATCCAGGGCACCATGTCGGGCGCGGGAAAAAGCCTGATCACGGCAGCCCTCTGCAGGATCTTTTTTCAGGACGGATACAAAACGGCACCCTTCAAGAGCCAGAACATGGCTCTGAATTCATATGTGACAAGGGACGGCTTCGAGATCGGACGCGCCCAGGCCATGCAGGCGGAGGCTGCCTGCACGGATCCTGATGTGCGCATGAACCCGATACTCCTGAAACCCTCCTCCGACACCGGAAGCCAGGTCATATTAAACGGAAAAGTCTATGCGGATATGAGCGCAAGGGAGTATTTTGCGGCAAAAAAGGACTTCATCCCTCACATAATAAAAGCGTACGACAGTCTGGCCGCGGAGAACGACATCATCGTCATCGAGGGCGCAGGAAGTCCGGCGGAGATCAATCTGAAGGCGGATGACATAGTAAACATGGGGCTTGCAAAGCTTCTGGACGCGCCGGTACTCCTTGCCGGAAACATAGATCCCGGAGGTGTGTTCGCGCAGCTTTACGGTACGGTTGGACTGCTTGATGAGGAAGAACGGAAAAGGATACGCGGTCTTATTATCAATAAATTCCGCGGGGACAAAAGCCTGCTTGAACCCGGGATCAGGATGATAGAGGAAAAGACCGGGATAGCGGTGGCCGGGACCATCCCTTTTTTTGATATCGATCTGGACGATGAGGATTCACTGTCGGACAGACTTCAAAAGCGGACGCACAAAAAGCCGATTGATGCTGCGGTCATCAGGCTTGCCCACATATCAAATTTCACGGATCTGTCGCCGCTTGAAGGCGACCCGGATATCGGAGTGCGATACATCACAAAGCCGGATGAACTAAAGGGATCCGAGGGAAAACTCCCCGATATGATCATCATACCCGGAACAAAAAACACTACCGGCGATCTGCAAAAGCTGAGGGAGTGCGGACTTGAGGAGGAGATAATAAAAGCGGCGCAAGGCGGGTGCATCATCCTCGGGATCTGCGGCGGCTATCAGATGCTTGGTGAAAAGATATGCGATCCTGAAGGCGTTGAAGGAAGCATCAAAGAGATGAGAGGCCTCGGACTTCTCCCCGTTCAAACTGTCTTTGAAAACAAAAAGACAGTGCGTCAGGTGAAAGCCATGTTTGAGGCAGACGGAAAAACAGCGCAGACAGGGGGCTATGAGATCCACATGGGAAGGACAGCGACCGGGGAAGCAAAGCCTTTTGCGCAGTTTACGGACAGGAGAGGAGAGGTTTTTTCTGACGGGGCCGTAAGGGAAAATATATACGGAACCTATCTGCACGGGCTTTTTGACAGCGGTGAGCTTTTGGATGTCTTTGCAGGGATCATCGCAAAAAAGAAAGGTCTGAAGCAGGAACGCGTTCCTGCAGCAGACCGGAATCTCAAAAAAGAGAAGGAATATGATCGGCTCGCGGATACTGTCAGAAGCAGTCTTGATATGGAGAAAATTTATGACATACTGAGAATATTATAAACTTTTTCAAGTACTGGATGGGCTCCCGCAGGTCACCTCCCGCACCTTGCGCTCCGGTAGGTGCTCGGTACGGGGCCCCCCTGCTCGCGCCCCTGCTTGTGCCTGAAACTGGTGATTTCTCCAGTAACTGTTCACTCCCCGGCTTTGAAGGATATGATCCAGGGGGCGGGCTGTCTGTCATAATCGTGACGGCTCGTCACCTTTGAAACCGATACCTGTATGATCTCGGGATCGGAGATGCAAATGTTTTTGCAGTAGGCTATCATGGATGCCGCAAGGACAAAATCAAGAGTATAGATCACAAATTCCATGTTCGGATTGATCTTCAGCAGAGTTTCTATCTCCTGCTCCATGGAGGCCGATGCCACCAGCATGGTGATGTCGGGAACGGCAAGAGAGCGGAAGGTCTCCTCATCAACATGATCCACTATGGTCACATTGTTCAGACCGAACTGCTCCACATTTTCCTCAAGCTGATGCCTGTCGTTTCCGTTGTATTCCACAGCGATGATGGAGCCCTCGCCGTTTAAAAGAGAAGATTCGACAACGATGGATTCTCCCGAGATCACGCAGATATTCTTTCCTTCCTCGATCTGCATCTTTGAAAGGATGATGGCCCTGATCTCAGAGCCCACATATTTGACGGTGCCCTTCGCAAGGACACTGTTGTCCATTCCGAACCGTTTTGTCGAACGTGCATTGGGGTTTAATATAAGCATGCCGGCCGAAGCATTTATGCCGCGGTCGATCATGTCCTTTACCGGATCCTGTTTGATGGGACCTGACGGCTCACTGCCTTCATTATAGATAACTGTGCAGTCGCCGAGCCCGGCGTTGTACATGCGGTAAAAGATATCGGAATGCCCTGCCTCGGTGAAGACCAGCACACATCTGTGAGCCTCGCAGGTGGGGATCAGGTTCTTGTTCTTTCTTGTGATATCAAGGATCTTGACATGCTCCAGATCCACATCCGTCTTGTCCGAAAAATACTGAAGCCATGAGATGATGTTTTTATTATTGAACAGTCTTTCTTCCATATAATAAGTACCCCCTTACTTTGCACATTTGTACAGAAGATCTTCCCAGCGCCTGTCGACCTCATCCTGGAACTGAGCGATCAGGTGCTCGTTTCCGGGCTTGAAGAGATGTTTGAACCGGCCCTGGGGTTTCAGGAAATCCTCTATGGGAAGCTTGTGCTTCGGTTCGTAGGTCAGGGTCCAGCTGCCGTGATCCACCTCAAAGAGCGGCCAGTAGCAGGTCTCGATGGCAAGCCTGCAGATCTCCATGATATCCGCTGTTTCATATCTCCAGCCTCTCGGACAGGGTGCCATCATATTGAGGAAGCAGGCGCCCTCAGTGTATATGGCCTTTTCGGCCTTTTTGTGAATGTCCCTGAAATCCTTTGTGAAGGTGGTCTGCGCCACATAGGGGACATTGTGCTCGGCTATGATGGATGCAAGATCCTTTCTGGACTGCATCTTTCCGTTTGAAACGGTACCCACGGGAGTGGTGGTAGTATCCGCATACATGGGAGTTGCGGAGGATCTCTGGATACCGGTGTTCATGTAGGCTCCGTTATCGTAGCATACATAGACCATGTCATGGCCGCGCTCCATGGCTCCGGAAAGGGACTGGAAACCGATATCATAGGTGCCGCCGTCACCGCCGAAGGTTATGAACTTGAAATTTGCATCCCCCAGTTTTCCGCGTTTTTTCAGGGCTTTGTAGGCGGTCTCGACACCGCTCAGGGTGGCACCCGCATTTTCAAAAGCATTGTGTATATAGCTGTCTTCCCATGAAGTATAGGGATAGGTATAGGTGGAAACCTCAAGACAGCCGGTGGCATTTCCTATGACAGCCTGATCCTCCTCGTGCAGGGCACGCAGCACGGCCCTCACACCGATGGTCGCACCGCATCCGGCGCACATCCTGTGTCCCGGGGTCAGGCGCTCCTTTTTGTTCATTACTTCCTTCAGATTGTAGGGCATTATCTCACCTCCGGGGAATTGGTACGCAGGCCGACATAGCGGTGCTGCCTGAATTCCTTATTATTTTCGATCATATCCTTTAATTCATCAAAGACTTCATATACGCGTTCAACGGTGAAGTCCCTTCCACCGAGTCCATAGGTATAGCACAGAGCCTTCACGGATGAGCCGTTTTCATAGAGCCCTGCACGTACTTCCGATGCGAGGGGCCCGCCGTGTCCGTTGTAGCTTTCGGTACGGTCCATGATGGCGACAGCCTTTGCCGGGCTGAGTGCCTGCGCGATCTCGGATGCAGGGAAGGGCCTGAAGACGCGAAGCTTCAGGACACCGGCTTTGATTCCCTTTTCGCGAAGATCATCCACCGCCTGCTTTGCGGTTCCCGCAGCAGAGCCCATGATGAGCATGATATAGTCTGCATCCTCCGTCCTGTATTCCTCAAAAAATTCAAAGCCCCTGCCGAATTTCTCACGGTATCTTCTTGCGACTTCCCTTATTACTTCCTTTGAATTTTCCATGGCCTCTTCCTGGGCCTTTCTGGCCTCCATCACATAGGGGCTGATGGCGTAGGGTCCGATGGATACGGGATTTCCGGGGTTTAATAAAAATTCCTCCGGCTCGTATTGTCCAACAAAATCCTTCACATCGGGATCCTCGTTGAGGATGATGTTTTCAACTGCATGTGAGGTAATAAAACCGTCCTGGCAGATCATCACGGGAAGATGCACCCTTTTGTCCTCGGCTATGGGATAGGCCTGGATGAAATTGTCATAGGCCTCCTGATTGTTCTCGGCATATATCTGGATCCATCCCGTGTCCCTGGCTCCCATGGCATCGGTGTGGTCACAGTTGATGTTTATGGGACCCGAAAGAGTACGGTTTACTACTGCCATGACGCAGGGCATCCTGTCTGAGGCGGCAACGAGAAGCTCTTCCCACATGAGGGCAAGCCCGCAGGAGGAGGTGGCGGTGAGGCTCCTGGCCCCTGCTGCCTCGGCACCGATGGTGGCTGACATGGAGGAATGCTCTGATTCCACCGGGATGAACTCCGTATCCATCTGTCCGTTTGCTATATAGGTCGATACCATCTGGGGTATCTCTGTTGAAGGTGTGATCGGAAATGCCGGCATGACATCAGGATTGATCTGCCTGATGGCAAAGGCGACGGCTTCGTTTCCGCTCATTCTGTCTTTCATCGACATGGTTTTTTCTTCCTTTCGGTATTATTGCGAAGACCGGTCATTCTGCGGCGGCGTCTTTTTCAGGGACGACCGGCTCCGTGCCGGGCACCATCGTGATCGCATTGAAGGGGCAGGCCTTTTCACAGATACCGCAGCCCTTGCAATGATCGTAGTCAAAGTCCGAACGCTTCATATCCGACACGGGTATGCATCCGTCGGGACATACCGGCGCGCAGAGCAGACACTGCTTGCAAAGATCTTTGTCAAAGACCGGAGTCATTGTTCTCCAGGGACCTGTGGCAAAATCTTTTGCAGTCCCCTTTGCAAACATCATCAGACCTTCCGTCAGTTCCTCGTAGGGTGTATTTTCATTTATCTTTGATACATCACTTCTCATATTATCGTCACGCTCCCAGCGCTTCAAATGTCATCGACAGCGCTTTCATGTTTCCTTCTATCACTTCAGGTTTCTTTGCGAATTTATGTTCATAGGAAGCTTTCATCTCCCTGATGAATTCATTCTTTTCCATCACATGGCTTACTGCGACAGTTGCTGCAAGCATGGGGGAGTTCGGGAAGTTCTTTCCCAGAGCCTCCTCGGAGATCTTTCTTGCATCCACCGTGTATACCCTTCCTTTGTATTCCTGCAGAAGCGGTCTGACCTCGTCGGGAGAGGAGGGCGTATTTATTATGATGGCTCCATCCTCCGACAGTCCGGATGTGACATCCACCGATGTCAGCAGCGTTTCATCAACGACCACAACAAGATCGGGATTGTAGATATTGCTGTGGACCCTGATCTCCTTTTTGCTGATCCTGTTGAAAGCCGTGATGGGAGCGCCCATCCTTTCGGGACCGTACTCGGGAAAGCCCTGGACATAGGCCCCTGTTTTGAAGCACACATCGGCAAGCAGGAGAGCCGCTGTCTTTGCGCCCTGTCCGCCTCTGCCGTGCCATCTGATCTCTATACTTTCAAAATCCATATGAGTCTCCTTGAAACCTTTGATCTTTGCGTACTATGAGATTTTACCAAAACATCCGGGGTTTAACAATGAATAATTATTTCTTTGGTCCGTGACCTTTTGGATGCGTGATTGAAAGAAGGAGGCACTGATGATATTATAGACGGATGGAAACAAGGTTTTGCGCGCCGGGTGAGATCGAAAAGGAAAGCATGAGGATCATCCGGCAGGAGCTTCTGCAAAAGAACAAAACGATACCGGAAGAAAACCTGGATGTGGTCATGCGCGCCATCCATACGACAGCGGACTTTGACTATGCGGACAGCCTGTATTTTTCAAAGGATGCCTGCAGCCGTATAATAAAATCGTTCACGGACGGAGCCGTTTTTGTCACCGACACAAACATGTGCCTGGCCGGAATAAACAAAAAGGCACTGTCCTCCTTTGGCATCAAAGCCTGCTGCTTCATGGCGGATGAAACGGTAGCGGAAAGATCGGCAAAAAACGGGACGACAAGAGCATACGAGGCCATGGGATATGCGGCGGAAAGCTTTGGAAAAGCCGCGTTTATTTCCGGAAACGCACCCACAGCTTTGATGAGACTCTGTGAGATGATGGAGGAGGGATACAGACCTTCCTTTATAATAGGAGTTCCGGTAGGCTTCGTGAACGTGGTCGAAAGCAAGGAAGAACTGATCAGAACCTGCAAAAGATACGACATCCCGGTCATAGTATCAAGAGGCAGGAAAGGCGGGAGCACCGTGGCCGCCGGCATAACAAACGCACTGCTCTACAAAAGTGGGACAGGGGACGTATCTGTGTCCCGCAATTATGTAAACCAAAGAGATATGCGTTAATTGCGGAATGAAATCGTGTTGCGATTAACATAAAAGTGGGACAGAGAAACGTCCCCTGTCCCACCGTGGAAGAAAGGATAGAAAATGAGCGAACAGAAGATCAACACTAAATGCGTACAGGCGGGGTACACCCCAAAGAACGGAGAGCCGAGACAGATACCCATAATACAGTCGACGACCTTCAAATACGATACCAGCGAGGATATGGGAAAACTCTTTGATCTGGAAGAGAGCGGATATTTTTATTCGAGACTTCAGAATCCGACCTGTGACATGGTGGCGGCAAAGATAACCGCACTCGAGGGAGGAAGCGCAGGAATGCTCACATCCTCAGGACAGGCCGCAAACTTTTTTGCCCTCTTTAATATATGCGAGACGGGAAGCCACATAGTTTCATCCTCATCCATCTACGGAGGAACCTTTAACCTGATATCAGTGACCATGGCAAAGATGGGCATAGACGTGACCTTTGTTTCACCTGACTGCACGAAAGAAGAATTGGATGCTGCATTTCAGGATAATACGAGAGCAGTGTTCGGCGAGACCATCGCAAATCCCGCACTGACCGTGCTCGATATTGAAAAGTTTGCCAGGGCGGCTCACGATCACGGAGTTCCCCTCATCGTGGACAACACCTTCCCGACGCCGGTAAACTGCAGGCCCATAGAATGGGGCGCCGATATAGTCACCCACTCCACGACCAAATATATGGACGGACACGGAGCCTGCATAGGCGGAGCAGTGGTTGACTCCGGGAAATTTGACTGGATGGCGCATGCCGGCAAATACCCGGGACTTACAACTCCCGATGAATCCTATCACGGCATAATATATGCGGAGAAATTCGGAAAGGAAGGAGCCTTCATCACAAAGGCCACCTCGCAGCTGATGAGAGATTTCGGCTGTGTTCAGTCTCCCCAGAGTGCCTTCATATTAAATCTCGGTCTCGAATCTTTGCATGTCAGGATGCAAAGACACGTTGAAAACGGCCAGGCCGTTGCGGAATTCCTTTCAGGCAGGGATGAGGTTGTTTCTGTCAGCTATCCCGGTCTGAAGACTGACAGATACTATGAGACGGCAAAGAAGTATCTGCCTAACGGAGGATGCGGAGTGGTATCCTTTGAACTGAAGGGCGGAAGGAAAGCGGCCGAAAGCTTCATGAAGAAGCTGAAGCTTGCAGCCATCGAGACCCATGTGGCAGATGCCAGAACCTGCTGCCTAAATCCGGCAACTTCCACCCACAGACAGATGACAGACGAGCAGCTGGCTGCCGCCGGGATCCCTGCAGGCCTCGTGAGAATGTCCTGCGGACTCGAAGACAAGGAGGATCTCATCGCAGATCTGAAGCAGGCACTGGGATAATAAAAACGGAGACAGTGGGAACGGTTCTCTGTTTTCATATGTCCGGGGACGGTTCTCTGTTTTGGTTTTTCACGAAACAGAGAACTGTCCCCGGTTCGCTTTTGCTTGACAAATAAAAAACTCTGATGTAATATATCACTTGCGCGTGAAAAAGAGCGCGCAAATGCGATAGTAGCTTAGCTGGTAAAGCGCCACCTTGCCAAGGTGGAGACCGCGGGTTCGAATCCCGTCTGTCGCTTAAAAAAGATGAGCTGAGGCTCATCTTTTTTATTGCGTTGCGGGCTTCGAACCCGCTCCGCGGCTTCGGTCTCCGCTCCGCTCCGGTCGGCGCTAAGCCGAGGTCCACCGGACCTCGAGCGCCCCGTCTGTCGCTTTCTTTTGGTTACTTTTTGGTTACCCGGTAACCGGATTTACATTTCAAGAGCCCTGAGTGCTTTTTCCTCATCCGCCTTTGTGTAATAGTGCTTCATGGCCACTTCCGGAGAATTTCCGAAAAGTTGTGCAGCCAGGATCACATCGCCCCCGGTGTTGTTTACAACACGGGTAATAGCGTTCCGGCGGAAGCTATGGGTTCCCTTTATCAGTTCTCTGCTAATGGGTATACCCAGTTTGTTGCACATTCGCCGGTAAAAACCATAAACAGTATTGTTTGTGATGATACCGTTTTCGTTATGTGCAGGGAACAGATAAGCGCTTTTGAGGCCGTTTCTCTGGTGACACTGTTTCAGTCGACCAAGAATATCCTTCACGGTGCCGGTCAATGGGAACAATCTGTTTTTGTTATTCTTTGTATGATTAACAATTCTGAAGTATTCCTTTTGATTATCGGCTGATTTTTTTGCCGTGAGCAGCTCGCGTTTTATGGCTATATGCCCGTCGTGGATATCCTCCCACCTCAGTGGGGGTATCTCTCCGCGTCTGAGCCCCATTGCTATCTGTAGTTCCAATGCATATGAAGGCAGGTATGCCGGGTATTTCTGCTGATGTTCGTGTATATAACCAAGAATCTTTTTCAATTCTTCGTCAGAATGGATTCTGTCCGATTTATCAGCTGATCTTGTCAGCATGTCCCGGAATTTTTTGAAATCCATCCGTTCAAACACATTATCAGTTACCCAGTATTCATTGTATGACAGTTTGAAGACCGTGCCCAGTATCCCACGCATCGAGAGGAAAGACCGGGATGTCATATTATATCTTTCAAGGTTGAGAAAACAGATATTCTCTATACAGATATTTTTATTGAGTTATGTGCAATGCCGGATAAGATTCCGTTTTATGA
>CAMVDF010000020.1 GCA_947166195.1 uncultured Lachnospiraceae bacterium | reverse complement strand
GTCCATGGCGACAGCGAAGGGCTGGTCCTTCCTCCAAAGGTTGCTCCTACCCAGATAGTGATCATCCCTATCCAGCAAAAAAAGGAAGGTGTGCTTGAGGCGGCAGAAAAGCTGAAAGAGGCTCTGAAGGATTTCAGGGTAAAGGTTGATGATTCGGACAGATCCCCGGGATATAAATTTTCCGAGCAGGAGATGAGGGGATTTCCTGCCAGGATCGAGATAGGTCCCAGAGATATCGAAAACGGTGAGTGTGTGGTAGTCAGACGCGACACAAGGCAGAAATACACGGTGAAGCTTGATGAGATATCCGGCTTCATGAAAAAGCTCCTTGAAGATATGCATAATGATATGTATGAAAGGGCAAAAAAACATCTGGAAGAAAGCATGTATGATGCCGTTACCTATGATGAATTCAAAAAGATCATAAACGAAAAGCCCGGTTTTGTCAGGGCGATGTGGTGCGGAAGCCTTGAATGCGAGGACAGGATAAAGGCTGATACAACGGCTACCTCAAGATGTATTCCGTTTGAGGACAAGGATGAGATCTCAAAGACCTGCATCTGCTGCGGAAAACCCGCAAAACATCTGGTTTACTGGGGCAAGGCATATTAGAAAGGGGGAAAAAATGAAAGTACTGGTCATAAACTGCGGTTCTTCATCTCTCAAATATCAGCTGATAGATACAAAAAACGATATCGTCCTTGCAAAGGGGCTGTGTGAGAGGATCGGGATAGAAGGCAGCAACTTTGAGTACAAAACCGATGACGGACGGAAAATATCAAAGCTTACGGAAATGAAGGATCACAAGGATGCGGTATCTGTGGTCATATCTGCCCTGACCGGCCCGGAAACAGGCGTAGTCGGCTCACTTGATGAGGTGGACGCTGTCGGACACAGGGTGGTACACGGCGGTGAGCACTTCAAGAAAGCCGTTATTGTCGATGATGAGGTGATAAAGGCGATTGAAGATGTGAGCGATCTGGCACCGCTTCACAATCCCGGAGCCATTACCGGCATCAGGGCATGCAGGGATCTCATGCCTTCACTCCCCCATGTGGCGGTCTTTGACACTGCCTTTCACCAGACTATGGAGAGCGAGGCCTACCTGTATGCAATACCCTATGAATATTACGAGAAATACAGGATCCGCAGATACGGGTTCCACGGTACCAGCCACGAATATGTTTCCGACAGGACGGCACAGATACTGGGAAAGAAAAAGGAAGAGTTAAAAACTATCGTCTGCCATCTTGGAAACGGAGCATCCATATCTGCCGTGAAAAACGGGAAGTGCGTGGATACATCGATGGGACTGACCCCCCTCGAGGGTCTCATCATGGGGACCAGGTCAGGTGACATCGATCCTGCGGTGATCACATACATTATGGAAAAAGAAAACCTGACGGCAAAGGAGGTCCTCGACATATTGAACAAAAAGTACGGAATCCTCGGTATGACAGGGATTTCATCGGATTTCAGGGATATATTGAAGGCTGTAAATGAAGGAAACGAAAGAGCAAAGATGACCCTGAATGCCTATGCCCTGAGGGTTGCAAAGTATATAGGAGCCTACGCCGCAGCCATGAACGGTGTTGATGCCATATCCTTTACGGCAGGCATCGGAGAGAACAACTTTGTGATCAGAAGGATGATCAGCGCCTACCTGACCTTCCTCGGAACACAGCTTGATGACGGGAAGAATGAGAACGGCTCCGACGAGAGGATCATATCAAAGGACGGTTCAAAGCCGGTTCTCCTGGTAGTACCGACAAATGAAGAACTTTCGATAGCGATGCAGACAGTGGAGCTTGTTAAATGAAATTTGTCCTTCCGGGGAAAGTAGATCAGATAATAAAAACCTTAAAGAGCGCAGGCTTCGAGGCATATGCTGTCGGGGGCTGCGTTCGTGATTTGATGCTTGACCGCAGACCGAATGACTGGGATATTACCACAAATGCAAGACCTGAACAGGTAAAGACCCTTTTCAGGAGGACCTTTGACACCGGGATAAAACACGGGACGGTTACGGTCATCCTGAAGGGGGAGCATTTTGAGGTCACGACCTATCGGATAGACGGGACCTATGAGGATGGGAGACATCCAAAGGAGGTGACCTTCACACGGAGTCTCAAAGAGGATCTGAAAAGAAGGGATTTTACCATAAATGCCTTTGCCTTCAATGATGCAGAAGGTCTCATAGACGAGTTTGACGGAAGGACGGATCTGCAAAACGGTATAATAAGAGCCGTGGGAGATGCAGGGGAAAGATTCAGAGAGGATGCGCTGCGGATACTCCGCGCCTTCAGATTTGCGGCCCAGCTTGGTTTTTCCATAGAAGAAGAGACATTAAAGGCAGCGGGGGAGCTTGCAGGAAACCTCAGGAATATATCCGTCGAAAGGATATATGAAGAATTCGGCAAACTGATCTGTTCGCCTCATCCCGAGATTTTGAGGGATATGTATGAAGCAGGCATTACTTCTGTGATCCTGCCCGAATTTGATGTCTGTATGAAAATGGAACAAAAAAACAAACATCACCTCTATACCGTTGGGGAACATATCATCAGGGCACTTATGGCTGATGCAATGGATCCCTTTGACATGGCGGCGGAATATGTGACAGAGGATGAATGGAGAGAGTTTCTTTTCACCTACAAAAAGATCAGGGACAGTTTTGATTATGGAGAAAGGAACATACAGAAAAAGATACGGTTTGCCCTTCTCTTTCATGATATGGGGAAACCGGCCTGCATGACAGAGGATGAAAACGGCAGCAGACACTTCAAAGGACATGCGGATGTATCCGAAAAAATGGCTGCGGACATCCTGCACCGTCTTCACTCTGACAATGATACGGTGGATACAGTCAAAAGGCTTGTGAAATATCACGACCACCGTCCCGAGGCAAAAAAGAATCTCATACGCAGAGCCATGAGCCGGATAGGGGATGATTATGTTCTTCTTTTTCCCGTCAGGGTGGCGGATACGCTGGCTCAGAGTTCATATATGAGAAAAGAAAAGCTGCAGTATGAAGCCGGTGTCATGGAGCTTTATCTTTCGATAACAGGAGACAGGGAGTGTGTATCCCTTTCGGATCTGGCAGTGAACGGGTCGGATCTGATAAAGGCGGGTATCAGCCCGGGTCCTGCTCTCGGTGAAAAACTGAAGGAGCTTTTGGACCTGGTACTGGAGGATCCGGAATGCAATACAAAAGAGTATTTATTATCAAAACTATAGGAGTTCTGCTCCTTTTCATACTGGTAATATCAGCGTGTGCAAAAAAACAGGTAAACCCTCCTGCAGCGGCCGCAGAGGAGGAGACCTCCGGAAATGTGCTTGAAGACCGTCTGTCCGCAACCGATACCGCAGTCTATATCTCGCATGATGAGGAAGAAGGGACCGTGAGGCTTCTGAATCCGGGAAACAACAGGGTATACGAGGTAAACTATGACAGACTGACGGAGTTTTATGACCGGTTCGGAAAGGTTTCCGTGATCGAACTTTTTGATATGGGATCGGTTGTGGATGTGGATATCTCCGTTCATTCAAAAACGATCACGAAGCTTCAGCAAAGCCCGGATGCGTTTATCAGGAGAAATGTGGAAAACTACAAGGTGAACGCAAACAGGGGAGTACTTTCCTGCGGAGAGGATAACTACAGGATAAGTGTGGATACTCCTGTTTTCAAAAGCGGGAAAAGACTGAAACCTGCTGATATCGCAGAGGGTGATACCATCACGGTCACGGGAATGGAACATGATGCCTACAGCATCATCATCACAAGCGGCGACGGTCATGTGAGGCTTTCCGGAACGGAGTATTTCAAAGGCGGCTGGGTCCAGATAGGCAGGGATATCATAAAGCCGGTCACGGATGAGATGATCATAGATGTACCCGAAGGCTCCTATGACATGACGGTGACCTACAACGGGCGAGGAGGCGTGAAACATATAGATGTTGAAAGGGGACGGGAGATCACTGTTGATATCAGTGACCTGAAGGGAGAACTCATCAAATACGGTACCCTTGTTTTCACTATACTGCCGGCATCAGCCGAGCCAAAGGTAAAGATAAACGGAGAAGAGATCGACTATCTTGAGCCAAGGGAGCTTGAATACGGTGTGTACCGTATAGAGGTGGAGGCCAGGGGATATCTTCCCATCAAGGAAAACATCAGTGTCGGTCAGGAGATGGCAAACATACAGATAGAACTGACAGAGACGGATGAAGATGAGGATGAGGACATCGGGACAAAAAAGGAAAAGAGTTCTTCAGCTCCGGCTGTATCCCTGAACGATCCGCCCACAGATCTTTCGGGAAGGACAACAACATCATCTGCCCCATCATCGACAGCTTCTTCCTCATCTTCTGCACCGGGCACCATACCGACGACTACGAAGGGAAGGCTGTTTATCGATTCACCGGAGGGAGCCGAGGTATATTATGACGGTTCATACAAGGGAGTGGTACCTGCAGGATTTTCAAAGACTCCCGGTACCCATGTCATCACTTTGAGGAGAGACGGATACAGGACAAAGACCTACACGGTGACTTTTGATGATTCGACAGATGATGAAACCTATTCATTTACGGAGCTTGTGCCGGAGGATTGAAAATATCAGAGGGAAGGGATATGAGATACATTTCATGGAATGTAAACGGTTTGAGAGCCTGCCTTGAAAAGGGCTTTGAGGATTTTTTTCAAAGAGCAGATGCCGATGTATTTTGTCTGCAGGAGATCAAGCTTCAGGAAGGACAGACGGATTTTTCTCCGGAGGGATATGAGGCCTATTGGAACTATGCCGAAAAAAAAGGATATTCGGGGACAGCTCTCTTTACAAAGAAAAAACCCTTAAGTGTTTCATACGGAATGGGCATCAAAGAGCATGACACGGAGGGACGTCTCATCACGGCGGAGTTCGAAGATCATTTTTTCATTACCTGCTATACTCCCAATTCCAAGCAGGATCTGTCAAGGCTTTCCTACAGGATGGTATGGGAGGATGACCTGAGAAGTTATATGAAGGATCTGGAAAAAAAGAAGCCAGTCATTCTTTGCGGAGACCTCAATGTAGCCCACGAGGAGATCGATCTGAAAAATCCGAAGAGTAATCATCATAATGCAGGCTTCACCGATGAGGAAAGGCAAAAGATGACACAGCTTTTGGAGGCGGGGTTTACGGATTCATTCAGATACCTTTATCCTGATGTCAGGGATGTCTACTCCTGGTGGTCCTACAGGTTCAGTGCCAGAGCGAAAAATGCCGGATGGCGTATAGATTATTTCATACTCTCGGATTGCATGAGGGACAGAATAAAAGAAGCAAAGATCCACACGGATATAATGGGTTCAGATCATTGTCCGGTGGAGCTTGAGATAAATTGAAGAAAGGAAGGTGAAACAATATGGGAGAGATCACAAAGGATACGACCATTGGTGATGTTTTGAAGATCAAGCCGAATGCCGTCCCTCTTTTGATGGAAATAGGCATGCACTGTATAGGCTGTCCGGCATCCATGGGCGAGACTGTTGAGGAAGCAGCTATGGTTCACGGCATAGATGCAGATGATCTGGTAACACAGATGAATGCCATCGCTGACTGAAGTTATATTTGGCTAACTCATAGACCCTGTTGTATAATATGAGGACATCACAAGTATCAAGGAGGAAACCAAAAATGGCACATGTTATAAACGATTCATGCATCAGCTGTGGTTCATGCGCAGCACAGTGTCCCGTGAACGCTATCTCCGAAGGAGACGGAAAGTATGTGATCGATGCAGCAACCTGCATAGATTGCGGAGCTTGCGAGGCCGGCTGCCCTGTAGGAGCCATCGCCGCAGAGTAATTTTTTTACGTCAGATCAGGGGACGGTTCTCTGATTTGGCAAATCAAAGGGCAATCAAAGGGGACGGTTCTCTGTTTTGTGAGGCGTAACAAGGGGGACGGTTCTCTGTTTTGGTACTTCACGAAACAGAGAACTGTCCCCCCTGTATTATCGTTTTTTATTCTTCCGTTTCCGAGATCTTCAGCGTGAAGATGAATTCGCTGCCGACACCTTCGGTGGATATCACGTTGATGTTCTGATTGTGGGCCAGGATGATCTCCTTTGTGATAGCAAGTCCAAGGCCTGTTCCTTTTTTGTCCTTGCCTCTTGAAAGATCTGTCTTGTAGAATCTGTCGAAAACAAGTTTTATCGAATCCTTGGGTATCCCTATGCCACTGTCCTTGACAGAGATAAATGCTTTTTCGTTCTTTTCGGTAGTTTCTATCTTTATTATGGAATTACTGTGTGAAAACTTGATCGCGTTGTCTATGAGGTTGTAGAGAACCTGCTGGATCTTGTCGGCATCTGCATTGACAAAGAGTTCTCTGCCGGAAAGGATGAGTTCGAAGGCGATCTTTTTTTTGTCACACTGAACCTCAAAGGTCTCGCAGGTCTTTTTGATCATGGAATTGATGTCAAAATCCGTGATCGTCAGGATCATACCCTTTTCATTGAGGGAGTTCAGTTCCAAAAGCCCGTTTGTGAGTTTTGTCAGCCGCTCTGTTTCATTCAGAACTATAGTCAGATATTTTTCATGCATCTCGGGAGGAATGGTTCCGTCTATCATAGCCGCAAGATATCCTCTGATGGATGTCAGGGGTGAGCGGAAATCATGGGAGACATTTGAGATAAACTTCCTCTGGTCATCCTCGGATCTTGCGATCTCCTGTGCCATGAAGTTCAGGGTTCCGGAAAGATACCCCATTTCATCGCGTCTGTGGATATCCAGGGGATAGTCCATGTTTCCCCGGGCATATTCCTCTGCAGCACGGATCGTTTTTCTCAAAGGTATATAGACAGCCTGGGAAAAGAGAATGAGGATCAGGAGGCTCAGGATAAAAATGGCCAGGAAAGAGATATAGGTGACATTCAGAAGCCTGTTTGAAAGCTCTTTAATATCCTTTAGCGGAGCATGAGCTATGACATATCCCATTACCGTATAGCGGTAGGTTATGGGATAAAACACACTCAGATGAGGTTCATGGAATATCCCGTAGAAATCCCCGGTCATATAATAAGAACCGGTGGAGGCGGCATCAAATTCGGAAATGACAGAGGAGGTAACGGATCCCTCGTTATCCCCGGAGTAAAGGATCTGACGTCCCTGGTTGTCTATGATCCGAATGTAGCATCCACTGTATCCGGCAGTTCTTGTCAGTTCGCGAAGAGCATCTTCCCTTTCCTTCAGGGCTTTTCCCAGTTCCATGCCATAGTCGGATGCAATGAGCTGTGAGGTGGCATAGAGCCTTTCTGCCTCATCACGGACAAGAACACGCTCGATCATCCTGCCTGTGAGAGCGGAGATCAGTATGAATCCCAGTACACCGAAGATCAGGTAGGCCAGCAAAAATTTAAAGTAAAGGGTTTTGTGCAGCTTCATAGTGTTTCAAATTTGTAGCCGATACCCCAGACAGTAGAGATACGCCAGGAGTCGTGATCCTTTATTTTTTCCCTCAGACGCTTGATATGAACATCCACGGTCCTGGTATCACCGATGTATTCGTAACCCCAGATGTGGTCCAAAAGCTGCTCTCTGGTAAAGACCTGGTTCGGTGAAGAGGTGAGGAAATAGAGAAGCTCCAGTTCCTTGGGAGGCATATCTACGCTTTTTCCGTAGTAGGTTACGGAATAATTTGTCAGATTGATGCAAAGGTCGGGATATTCCACGACTTTTGCTCCGGTATCATCGGTCTTTGCGGCAGGAGGAGCACTGTAGCGGCGAAGCACCGCCTTTGCCCTGGCAATGAGCTCCTTTGAGTCAAAGGGTTTTTCCATATAATCATCAGCCCCAAGCTCCAGGCCCAGAACCTTGTCAAAAACCTCGCCTTTTGCGGAAAGCATTATGATGGGAACAGAGCTTTTTGACCGGATCTCCCTGCAGACCTGGTAGCCGTCTATGCCCGGCAGCATCAGATCGAGCAGTATGATGTCGGGTTTGAAGGTATCAAAGACTGAAAGAGCACTCTCTCCGTCATTTACTATCTGTGTGTTGAAGCACTCCTTGGTGAAATACAAGGAAATGAGTTCTGCGATATTCTGATCATCATCAACTATCAGAACCTTTTGCTTATCGACCATGATTATTCCCCTTTGAATCTGACTATCGTGACACCGGCGTCTCCCTCGCCAAACTGTCCGTTTCTGTAATCCTCCACATATCTGATCTTTTTCAGGGCATCCTGCACGGCACTCCGAAGAGCACCCGTGCCCTTGCCGTGAACTATCCTGACCTCTGAAAGGTGGGATACATATGCATCATCCAGATACTTTTTCATCATTTCCACACCGTCAGTTGTAGTCTGTCCGATGATATTGAGCTCGGGGGATATCGTCATGGCATGTCCCTTTGCGCTTCCTGCAGATCTTTTTTTCTTTTTGTCAAAAGGATCTTTTATCACCGTTTCGTTCAGATCTGAACAGTTGGTACGATATTTTATTATACCACAAAGAACGGTCAGGTTTCCTTTCTGATCGGGTTTTGTTGCAACAGTTCCCTTGAATCCGCTGGAAACGATCTCCACATCCATGCCTATCCTGATCTTTGAGGGGTCTATTCCTTCAGCCTTTTTTTCGGGTGTTTTTTCCGTAACTCCGTCAATGGATACTCTCAGACCTGCCCTGTCGGCTTCCATCTTCCGGATCCCTTCTTTGTCCACAGAAGACCCGTATTTTTGTATATTTCTCAAAACCTCATCAGATCTGTCCTTAGCACTTTGCAGGATCTGCTTCGCTTCCTTGCGCGCTTCATTCAGGATCCGTTCTTTTTCCTTTTCAAGCCGGTCATTTTGCTTTTGGAGTCTTGAGGCATTTTCTTCCGCTTCCCGGCGTTTTCTTTCTGATTCGGTCTTTACATTTTCAAGTTCTATACGGGCATTTTCAAGCCGCCCGACGACATCCTCAAATCCTCTGTCCTTTTCATCCATTCTCCGTTCGGCTTCTTCTATCACATAGCCGGGAAGGCCCAGTTTTTTTGATATGGCAAAGGCATTGCTCTTTCCGGGGACACCGATCAGCAGATGATAGGTGGGAGAAAGGGTCTCAATGTTAAATTCCTGACAGGCATTTTCGATGCCTTCGGTATTGAGGGCATATATCTTCAGCTCGGAATAATGCGTGGTCGCAACGGTACGAACGCCGCGCACATGCAGGAAATTCAATATGGACTGTGCCAGGGCGGCACCCTCTTCCGGATCTGTACCGGCACCAAGTTCATCAAAAAGACAGAGGGAGTCTTTGGTGTATGTGCGAAGTATTCCTACGATATTTGTCATGTGCGAGGAGAAAGTGGACAGCGACTGTTCTATCGACTGCTCATCTCCTATGTCGGCAAAGATCTCCGAAAAAAGCCCCAAAGTAGAATCATCCGCGGAGGGGATGAAAAGACCGGACAATCCCATGATATGCAGCAGACCGATTGTTTTCAGGGTGACAGTCTTTCCGCCGGTATTGGGACCCGTGATCACAAGCTGGTCAAAATCCTTTCCCAGGCGGATGTCTATGGGAACGACCTTTTTTCTGTCAAGCAGCGGATGTCTCGCTTTTTTTATCTCCACGGACAGGTCATCAGAAAACTTTGGCCTCATCGCATTCATGTCGGCGGCAAGCTTTGCCCTGGCAAAAACATAGTCAAGAGAGACGGCTATATCGAGGCTTGCAATGATTTCTTCGCTGTGCAGACCGGCTTTTGAGGACAGATCGGCAAGGATGTTCTGGATCTCCTGCTTTTCTTCTATCTGAAGTTCCCTGATATCATTATTCAGTTTTACGCAGCCTTCCGGCTCTATAAACAGGGTGGAGCCGGTGGAAGAAGTATCATGAACCATTCCGAGAACCTGATTTTTACACTCTGCCTTGACCGGCAGACAGAACCTGCCGTTCCTGATGGTTATCACGGGATCCATGAGATATGTCCGAAACGATCCGTTGATCATGGAATTCAGGTCCGAACGGATCCTGTCATTTGATGTACGGATTCTTCTTCTGATATCCTTCAGTTTTGATGATGCATCATCAGCCATCTCGTCTTCGGAAATGATGCACTTTCTGATCAGAGCCGATAATCCCGGGAGAGGACTGATACAGGAAAAACGGTCGGAGAGAGAATCTCCGGCATCATCATCTCCATAGGATGAAAGTGAAGCAAAGCCTTCAAGCGTAGAAGCGACATCTAAAAGCTCGTGCATGGAAAGTATGAATTCCTGCTTTGTACTGAGGATGCTTCTGCGGATATCTTTTATCGATCCGAAAGAGGGGGCACCCTTTTTGAATATCCGGTTCAGAGCATCCTCATTTTCCTGATGCAGTCGTTCAAGCAAAGACGGATCCTTTACCGGGACTGTGTTCCTGCACAGTTCCTTTGCTTCTCTTCCTGCGGCAAAGGATGTCAGCATGTCGGTCACTTTATCAAATTCAAGTTTTTTTAATACCTTATCGTTCATAACAGGTTCACGAAATTGTAACAACAGGCTGCTATATTTCATTGATTATAGAGATATTATAAACTATAATAATTAATTGTTCACGAAAATTGTTTTGAGGGTAAATATGTCGTCTGCTTTTATCAAGGAGAAAATCAAAGACAAGCCTGTAAACAAGAAAAAGCTGTTTGTGAAATTCGTTACAACTCTTCTGCTGGCAGTGGTATTCGGAGTAGTAGCGGCTGTTTGCTTTTATTATACGATGAGGGGCATGGAAACCGTCAAAGGAGAGGTGAAGCCCTATCAGATCAGCCTGTCCTCCGAAGAAGAGACCGTATCCTCAGCTGAAGCTGTATCGGAAGACGATATTACGGATACAAAAGAGGAGGATGAAAAAAGGGAGGAGCCTCAGGAAAAAAACAGCGAGCCTGCAAGGACAGTTATCAATAATATAACCAACAAGGTTCTGATCACCCCCGAGAGTTATGAAAAGCTCTACATTTCACTGCATGAAACTGCGCGTGAGGCGGAGAAGTCCATAGTGACGGTGACAGGATCCGTATCAAATACCGACTGGTTTGACAACACCTATGAAAACAGCAACAACGGAGCCGGACTGATCATAGCCCAAAGCGAAAAGGAGCTGATGATCCTCACATCAAAGAGCGTCACGGACGGTGCGGAAAAAGTATCCGTTTCATTTGTGAACGGCGAGACCGTAGGAGCAAGAATAGTGAAGGCGGATTCAAATACCGGACTTGAGACGGTCGGTGTGAGTCTTGATGATATGAGCGAAGAGACAAAGGAAACAATATCGATAGCCAGGCTTGGAAATTCATCCTACCCGTCTGTTGTTGGCACTCCGGTGATAGCGATAGGAAACCCTCTGGGGATCAGGGGATCCGAGGCCTACGGACTTATTACCTCAAATACGAATGAGGAACAGATGACGGATATGAACACTCATCTGATAACCACCGACATCTACGGAAGCGCCAATGCTTCCGGAGTGATCATAAACTATTCCGGAAGCGTGATGGGTATCATCACTACAGCTTATGCGGAAGAGGATACAAAAAACATAATAACCGCGTATTCCATCTCCGATATGAAAAGCCTTCTGGAAAGACTGGCCAATGACAGAGATGCCATGTATCTGGGGATCTATGGAATAGATGTGACCGATGAGGCGTCAAAGGATTTCGGAGTACCATCCGGAGCATATGTTACATCCACCATATCCGGCTCTCCCGCAATGATCTCAGGGATACAGAGCGGAGATGTCATCGTAAGGATGGGTGACAGGGAGATATCGGACTTTGGTGATTATACTGAGGCTCTGGGTCAGCTGGAACCGGATGATGATGTGACCATAACGGTACAGAGGTTTTCCAGGGGAGAGTACCAGGAAATGAAGCTTGAAGCGACGGTCACTTCAAAGGAGTAGATATGCGATACTTAAAGGAATTAAAGGAAGGGGACAAGCTTTCCGACATATATCTTTGCAAACAGGTCACATCCGCAGTGACAAAAAACGGAAAGGAATACCTGAATGTGACGCTGCAGGACAAGACGGGGATTGCTGATGCAAAGATCTGGGAGCCGTCCTCCTCGGGGATAGGGGATTTTGATTCACTCGATTACATCTTTATCGTAGGAGATGCGCTGATCTTTAACAATCAGATACAGGTCTCCATCAAAAGACTTCGCAGGGCAGCGGATGGAGAATATGACGAGGCCGATTATCTGCCCGTCAGTCCCAGGGACAATGATGAGATGTACAGGGAACTTCTGGCAGTGTGCAGGAATGTGGAGAATCCCTTTCTTCAGGAACTTTTGCTTTCCTTTTTCGAAAAGGATGCGGATTTCATCAGCATTTTCAGAAAAAGCTCTGCAGCAAAGCTGGTACACCACGGTTTTGTGGGCGGACTGATGCAGCATACTCTTGCGGTGACCGCTTTGTGCGAGTATTATACAAAGGCTTACCCTCTGCTCAACCATGACCTTCTCATCAGCGCAGCACTTCTTCACGACATCGGAAAAACTAAGGAGCTGTCGAGTTTTCCTCAGAATGATTATACCGATGAAGGCCAGCTTCTGGGACATATCGTAATGGGAAGCGAGATGATAGCCGATCATATAAAGGACATCCCGGGTTTTCCCGAAAAACTAAAGCATGAGCTGCAGCACTGCATACTGGCACATCACGGACAGCTGGAGTTCGGATCACCCAAGGTTCCGGAGCTGATAGAGGCCATGGCGCTGAACCTTGCGGACAATACGGATGCAAAGCTGGAGACACTGACAGAGCTTCTGGGAGAGGTGACGGATATGCGGTGGCTCGGCTACAACAGGTTTTTGGATGCAAATATCAGAAAGACTACCGATGGAATATAGGAAAAACGATGTTCTGACACTGGAGATAAGTTCACTCGGATCAAATGGGGAAGGCATAGCAAAGGCTGATGGCTTTCCCATTTTTATTAAAGATTCCGTTCCGGGAGATATCTGCGAGATCAGACTCACAAAAGTGAAAAAGAGCCTTGCCTTCGGCAGGGTCATGAGGATCGTCAAACCGTCTCCCGACAGGGTCAATGCGCCCTGCCCGGTATCAAGACAGTGTGGAGGATGCACCCTGCAGGCTATAAGCTATGACAGACAGCTTGAATACAAAAGGGACAGGGTAAAGGAGTGCCTTGTCAGGATAGGAGGCATAGACAGGGATATCATCGACAGGGTGACAGAGGATGCCGTGGGGATGAACGAACCCTTCAGATACAGAAACAAGGCCCAGTATCCCATAGGATATGGCAGAAACGGTGAACTGACGGCAGGATTTTTTGCCGGAAGAAGTCATGAGATCATCTCAAATGATGATTGCATATTGCTTCCAAAGGAGTTTGCCGGGATATTGAAGGCAATGCTTGACTTCATGAAAAGAGAAGGGATAGCAGCCTATGATGAAGGGTCACTCACCGGGGATATCCGGCATCTGGTCCTCAAAAAGGCCTTTGCGACGGGGCAGATCATGGCAGTCATCGTTTCAAGCGGCGACGCCCTGCCACATGAAGAGGCCCTTTGTGAAGCTTTGAAAGCTGCCGGCAATGTGACGACGGTAGTATTGAACACAAACAGGGAAAACACAAATGTCATACTCGGACCGGAAAACAGGATCCTCTGCGGCAGCGGGTACATCACGGACATTCTCTGCGGACTTAAGTTCAGGATCTCACCCTTTTCCTTTTATCAGGTCAATCCGTACATTGCTGAAAAGCTCTACAGAGCGGCGCTGGAGCTGGCTGATCTTTCCGGAAAGGAAGAGGTATGGGATGTCTGCTGCGGCATAGGGACCATTACGCTGTTCATGGCAGGATACTGCAAAAGGATCACCGGTATCGAGATAATAAAAGAGGCTATAGATGATGCAAGGGAAAATGCATCTCTCAACGGCATAGAAAATGCGGATTTCATCACAGGTGCAGCAGAGGATGTATTGCCAGAAATGGCAGAAAAAGGCAGACCGGATGTTGTTATCCTCGATCCTCCGCGTTCCGGAATGGAAGGACCGGCCCTTGATGCCGTTATCAAAGCATCTCCCGAAAAGATAGTCTATGTGTCCTGCGATCCTGCGACCCTTGCAAGAGATGTGAAGCATCTGTGTGATGCAGGATACGGGATAAAGCGGGTCAGACCCTATGACCCGTTCTGCCAGTCAGCCCATGTGGAAGTCTGTTGTTTGCTCACGAAAACAGGCAGAGGCTGAATCACCCTCATTGCAGATAAATCTATGATTTGATATACTTTTAGGATAATAAGGACTTGAAAGACTTTTTTCTTCAGGGCAGGCTTGCTATGGGAACACAGGTATATTTTGATAATTATTCGCCGGTTGGGGACATCACGGTAGTTGCAATGTGCATGGCGATCTTTGCACTTCTTGCCGGTTCCTATATCAAAAAGAACAGAAATTCAGGCATCTTTGTAAATATAGTCATCTATCTGCTTCTTTCCGCCATTGCGGATATGGGCTACCATATCTCATACGGAAGGGTGACCGGAGGAGACTACAGCAATGTCAATATCATCAGGATCATCTATCATGGTCTGCTTTTTTCCAACCTGCTCCTGTATGTGGTATATATAGTCTCACTTCTTGAACTGAAGGGAAAAAGAAAACATCTGATCATGTCGACATCGATACTTCTGTATATCCTGGTGATCACGGGAGATATCTTTGTCGCAGTGACGGGAGAGGGGATCAGCGCTGACCCGGCCACTCATTCGTCCGGTGTTATAAATGTATTTCTGACAGGTTACATCCTGTTTCTGATCATCATAGTGATACTCACCCTCAGGTTTGGCAGGAACCTGTACAAGAGGGTTATGTTCGGGTTTTACGGAACCATAGCGATCTCCTTTATGGTCCTTGTTTCGCAGGGAAGACACAACCAGAATTCCTTTACGGTAGCTTCATTTCTGCCGCCTACGGTAGCCATCCTTTACCTGCTTCATTCAAATCCCATCGATGCAAGGCTTGGCGCTGCCGATCTGGATTCATTAAAGGACACTATCAGATTTTACAGCAGGATCAAAAAGAAATTCCTTTTTGTAAGTCTTCACATCAAGGATCTTGATCCGGAGAATGCAAAGCTTCCCGAGGATATACGGACCATGATCAGGGAAACGGCGGGAATGATCTTCAAGATAGGATCTCTCTATCAGATCATGGCCGGACATTTCATATTCATTGCCCGAAAAGACCGGAATCTCGATTATATGGAAAAATGCAGGGAAATGCTGGGAACAGTGCGCGAAAAACTGGATCAGCATTTATACAACTATCGCATAGTCGTTGGAGAATCCATAGATGAGATAAGCAAAAAGAATGAATACACAGCTTTCATACGGGATATCGAGCGCCAGATGAGCACAACGGGAGTACATATGGTTGAGGAGAGTGATGTCAGACGTTTCCGGGAAAACGAATACATCCTGGAGCAGCTCAAAGACATCTGTCGGAAAAAAGATCCCGACGATCCGAGAGTGCTTGCCTACTGCCAGCCTGTTTTCAGTATCCGGACAGGAAAATATGATACGGCTGAAACACTGATGAGACTTGAACTGCCGGATCTTGGCATAGTACCTCCCGGCAAGTTCATAGAAGCTGCCGAGGAAAACGGGTATATCCATGAACTGACAGGGATCATTCTGAAAAAGACCTGTGATGAGATAAAAAAGTTTCTGGATGAGGGTTATGATTTCAAAAGACTTTCCGTCAATCTTTCAACGCTTGACCTTCGTGACGAAAAGCTGTCGGAAAAGGTGATCGAAATAATACAAACGGCGGAGATACCGGAAGAAAAGATCGCCTTTGAGATAACAGAGACACAGACCGAGCTTGATTTTATCATGGCAAAGAGCACAATATATGAGATGAAGGAACATGGTATCAAATTCTATCTGGATGATTTCGGCACCGGTTATTCCAACATGGAGCGGATCCTGGAGCTGCCCTTTGACATCATCAAGTTTGACCGGTCTCTTGTCATTGCAAGTGACAGTGATGCAAGATCGGAAAAAATGGTCGGGAGCCTTGCGGGTCTTTTTTCTCAGCTTGATTATGCTGTGCTGTATGAAGGAATAGAAGACCAGAAAGATGAAGAGCGCTGTAAAGAGATGT
The DNA here is from genome assembly GCA_947166195.1 of uncultured Lachnospiraceae bacterium. Taxonomy (GTDB): domain Bacteria; phylum Bacillota; class Clostridia; order Lachnospirales; family Lachnospiraceae; genus NK4A144. The sequence continues at coordinate 3,258 of CAMVDF010000020.1, read as the reverse complement.
CCGCGTCATATCTGCAGGGCTATAAATATTCCAAACCGATCCCCATAGGAGAACTGCGGAATTTCTTTGTTCAGGGCAAAGGAGCCTGATAGTCAGATGAAAACAGAAGAAAGCATCATACGAACGGAAGAACTGGTAAATTACAGACGATACAAGGACAAAGTGATCATCAACGGACTGGGAATGATCATTTTCGGTGCATGGTCAGTCGTCAAGGTCTACATGATCTATTTTTTCAATGCGGATGAGTATCTGTCGGATCTGGCCGAACTTAAATCAGGTGATGAAAAACAGATTGCTTTCATCCTTCTGACTGTCCTTTCAATCTGGATCTTCTTCTGGCATTTCTATGTAGGAATAACTGCCGTTCAGGAAGCCTTGAAACCAAAAGGAAAAGTGGCCTATATCATTTTCGGATGGCTTCTTTTTCTTTTTACTCTGTTTTCTCTCCCTTCGTATTTCACTTCAAGACCCGCATCGAAGATGACGGACACGATATTTGCTTCAGCCTTTAGTGATCTCATACTGAGCGTGATCCTCGGACAGCTCATTTATTATTCATCTGCTATGAAAAAGATAATAAAGGACGGTAACTGATATGCAGGAGGATTTTCATTATTACGCCACATACTGTGCCGCCTTTATTGCAGGCTATTCACATGAGGAGAGTCTGCAGATCTGTTACGGTGCACAGCTGGTGGACCTTTGTTCAAAAACATTTCTGACAAAACTAAAAGCTCCGCTGTCGGCGGCCACCACCCAGCTTCAGCTTGAAATGATGGATGCACGTCTGGATGTTGTCGGATTGCAGGATATCACAAGGATATGGGCATCCTTTCATTTTCTGCCATACGATCTTTATGCAAAGAAGCCCAAACGCTCAAAAAGTTATATGCACAGATACAGGCTTATCTGCGGACCGGACAGTGAGCTGGTGAAGGAAACGGTGGTACTTGCAAAAAGTGCTCCTCTTCCGGCTGTGGGACTTGCAATGCATGTTCTTGCGGATACCTGGGCTCACAGATATTTCGCGGGGACTCCTTCCCTTGTGATAAATAATACAAATTATCATTTCTATGAAATGGTTGAAAAGGACGGTGAGACGACGGAACGGCAGATCCGTTTTACCCACAAGCCTTCGTCTCCGGATGATGTGTTTGAGGGGGTTTATACAAATACGTTGTACCAGCCAAAGGAGAGGGCCATCATGAATCTTGGGCACGGCAGGGCAGGACACTTCCCTGACTACAGTTTTGCCAGATACAGGTATCTGCCGGCCTGGGGAGATTATGAGGAGATAATAAAAGACAATCCGTCTGACTATATGAATGCCTTTTGCCAAATGGTCTATGCCTTAAAATACATCCGCGGTGAAAGGGATGAATTTGAAACAGGGCACTATGAGAAGGAAAATATCAGCCGCTGGGCAGAGACCATAGACGAAATATTGAGAAAAAGACAGCTCAATGCAAATGATGATTGGAAGGAGTTTGGAAAGAGTCTTTCCGGACAGGAAATAGAGGATTTTGTCATTGAAAAATACATGGATGAATATATCCATGCCGAAAAGGATCAAAAGGATGATACCTATCTGGGGAAGTTCATCATAGCAGCCCTGAAACAAAAGAGCATGGTTACGGGAAAGATCTACAGATCCAAAAATCCCCTGGCCGGGATATCCGTAAACTATAACGGAAAGGGGATCAAAGGAATCCGGGATTATGCAAAGCTCATAAGTGCCGTACAGGGGGAGAAGCATGAATCAGATTAAAAGGATTGGAAGTATTATCGTTGCCTTGTTCATGATCCTCGGTGCCGGGCTGATGGCATATGAGACAGATTTCGGGTACAGGTTCATCCTGCTGATGATCGGTTTATCCCTGGAGATTGCAGGGGTCAGGGAACTGATATATTACTTTTTCATGGCAAGACATATGGTAGGCGGAAATATGATGCTGATAAAGGGGGTTATCATGCTGGATTTTGGTGCTTTGACGATATCCCTGACCGATGTCCCCAGCGGATATGTCATCCTCTATCTGCTTGGAATCCATGTGTTCTCCGGTATAGTGGAGATTCTTCGCGCCTTTGAAGCAAAAAGGTATGGCGGCAACTGGAAGCTGAAGTTTTTCCACGGTATGCTGAATATGGCTATCGTCATACTGTGCGTGATATTTTTTAACCGGCCGGAGATTGCAGTTTATGTTTATGCATCGGGTCTTGTATACTCGGCCATACTCAGAGTTATCACGGCCTTCAGAAGGACGGCGGTAGTAAGTATACAGTAGGAGAAGACTAGAATAGCAGTTCTATCAATAAATGCAAAGAAGGGGACGGTTCTGCTGGCTGTGCCCTCGACTGTGCCCTCGACTGAAAAAATGTTTGACAGAATAAAAACATGGTTATATAATCTCAGATTGTTGTGTAAATATATTATAAGTGCGGAAAGGAATGTCTTTCCGAAGCATGAAAAGAGGAGGAGTATTATGAAAAGAAAACTGATGACACTGGTATTAACCCTGGCACTTGCAACTTCTATGCTCTATGGCTGCGGAGGAAGTGAGCCTGCTGAGAGCGCACCTGCAGCTGAGGAAGAAACAGTTGAGGAAGAAGCAGTTGAGGAAGAGGCAGCTGAAGAAGAGGCAGCCGGTGAAACAGAAGAGGCAGAATCCGAAGGAGAGTCAGATGCTTCAGATGTAAGCTATGTTGACGGCTTCTACGCAAACAACGGAGAAGGAGATGACTTCATGATCTTCTTTTACGAGTCTTCAGCAGGTGATGTGGCATATGTGAACGACGGAAAGGAAGAGGCATTCGCTGAGTATACCGTAGAAAAGGCACAGCTTGATGACGGTACCGAATATTATGTCGTAAAAGTCGGTGAGGCAACTCTCGGATACTATGAAGAGGGAGATGATATCTACCTGATCAGCGAGGATGGAGATATTTATGCCGCAGGAAGGCTTACAGAGGAAGAAGCCGAGGCACTTCATTCAATAGTTACAGAATGATCGTCTTAAACAGTTTCAAAAAGTTTTGCGCAGATTATGTTCATAGTCTGCGCAATTTTTTTGTATACCGGAAAAAAGAATGGATCATGGAGATAGAGAGCGGAGAGTTATTTGCATACGACTGATAAAAAATGCTTGCATACCAAAAAATAATATAATATAATAGCATTTGCGTTGTGCAAGATGCGCTTCTAGCTCAGCTGGTAGAGCACCTGACTCTTAATCAGGGTGTCCAGGGTTCGAGTCC
>CAMVDF010000019.1 GCA_947166195.1 uncultured Lachnospiraceae bacterium | reverse complement strand
CCCCCCCCCGACCTTTTGTCAACCCTCGTCAAACCCGCTCCCAGAGCGGCTTTCAGAGGTTTTATTATTTGAAACCCGCATGTTTACTGGATTATGTGGGTGTCAAATTTTCGTGCAAAAAATGCACAGAAAACCTCTGTGCATTTTCTACATTCGAAACCCGTTCCGAACCCCGGTATTTTCTATCTGTCCTCCGAATGGTTATTTTGATGCAGGGGGACGGTTCTCTGTTTCGTGAAATACCAAAACAGAGAACCGTCCCCCTGCATCTGTCTTAGTATCTTTCCATGATCTTTTTTTCGAACATTTCAGATATCTCTATCACCCGATTCTCCGGCACCTCCGATTCCACGGCAAAATCCTCCCATCTGCGCACAGACCGGACCACCTGATACAAAATATCCTCCGCCCGTTTCCCGGATATATTCATCGCAGTTCCGGATTTCAAAAGATCTTCGTATCCAAAATCTTCCCTCTTCCCTGCAATGCTCATCTGGTGCTTTGAAAGCCATCGGCTTGCGGGATCATAAGCATAAGTTACATCATAGGCAGGAGACAGGTCCCACTTTCCCGTTTTGTCCATCAGAAACGAGATGTTTTTCACATGATCATCACAGTTCTTTGCGATCACATTGAAGCACATTCTCCTGAACAGTTCTTCTATCCTTTCCTGATGTATTCCTATACGGTTCATAACAGCAGCTGCCTGCTCATAACTGTTTGCTCCGGGGTCATTAAAATCATAATGTGCTAACGCTCCGAGTGTCTGCATGTGTATCTTTTTGCCTTCATCTGTTCTGTCAAATCTCTTAGTCATGAAATGGTAATGTCCGTTTTCTTTTCTCATCTCGCACGGATTCATTTCTATGCCGGCTTCTGTTGCCATCCTGTGATAAGCATATTCAATTCTGGTATAAGGTGCCTCGTCCGGATCCGCATCCCTGTCCTTATTATTTTCAACGCCGTCAAATTTGATCAGATAATACCCGTACCCCTTTCCTGCATATACCTGGCCGGAGCGGATGTCCCCCGTTTCTCTGTTCCATGCCACCAGAGCCTTGGCTCTTGCCCCTCCTGCAGAAGTTCCTATCTTCAGTATCTGAGCCATTGTCCCGTCACCTTCCCGCACGTGCATGTTTTCCCTGTTTGACAGCACATCGGATGCAAGTTTTACAAGTTCTTCAACATCGATAGAGGCGTCATTGTTTTCTATGAATCCCTGAGCCGGAACATATTCAAGCGCACCCATTCCCCGGCTTCCTGTGTACAAAAGTCTTTCTGTAGCAGAAAGCTCAGACAGACTTCTTCCGCTCCTTGCAAGATATGCTTCTATCAGTCTGTTGCCAAACCTGTCCGGAAGCGAATCCGCCAAAAGGCCGGGCAACATGTGAAAAGTTTCGCTGTTTAGATAAGGAAAAGCATATTCCCTCTCTGAAAGAGGCATGGTGACAGGTGATAGTTCTATCCCCGATCTTATAAACGATCTCTCGTAAGTAAATACAGGTATATCATCTATGTCATTTTGTGATATACTCCCTATTCTGTTTCCCCAAAGATAAACTTCAGCCGTATTCATACTGTTATCTTATCCCTTGTCTTCATTCCATTGAAATGGTATGATCTCCTGCTGTTTTTGCCTGTCCGTTACACGCTGCCTCTTCTTTCCTCTTTCATGCAATTCCTTCGGCGCGATCCTTTTCTGCGGTAACAGAACTTCAACATTATCAAGCACTCCCAACGCCCTCATAACATTCAGGAAATTGAACAGACTGGTATTCTCGCCATTCTCAAGCCTTTCCACCGTTTTTTTTGAAACACCCGCATGCTTTGCAAGATCCGACTGTTTCAAAGCCTCCGAAATGCGCAGATCCTGAACCCTCTCTCCCAGTTCTTTCATTATCCGGATATTGTTTTCCTCTCTGGTAATCTTCATACCCTTTCCTCACAAAATTTTCAGACGAAAGATGTCACAGCGAAATAAATCGTATTTTCTTTCGTTTAATATATCATTTCTATATTTAATTCGTCAAATATTTAGGATTGTTCCGACTTATTATATCCTCTTTTCTATCTCAGCCTTGAGGATATCGAATTTGCCGTCGTAGATGGTGGTCAGAAGGGAATCAAGGGACAGAAGGGCACGGCGCACATCCTCCATGGTAAGGAGTCCGTTTGTGAGAGCCTGCTCAAATTCGTCCAGATCGACGACCTTGACAAAGCCGTCGGGATAAACAATGACATCGGCAAGAAGATCCCTGAAGATGTAGGAATCGTCTGCTTCGTTATAGACATAATCAATGATATCACAGTACCAGTAAATGAGAGAATCGTTGTTGTAGAGAAATTTTGAGACCTTGTATCCCGCATTCAGAAAGTACGCGGAATACCCGTGGTCGAGATCATGCTTCGGATGGAGTGTGCGCCATTTGGTAACGATGATCTCTTTATCGTGATAAAGGATCTCGTCATCCTTTAAAAGCACACACTCGTCCGGGATAAGTCTTTTTCTGTAGAGAATGGGCGCTTTATCCATTCGCCTCCCTTTCCTTGTAGTGGTGGGCAGCCTCGAGCAACATATCCTTGACCTTCATAAGCCTGATCTGGGTGCTTCTTTCATTCTCATCAAGCTTTGAAGATATATATTTGATATTTGCCTCTGTCTCGGGTATGAGGACATGTTCAAGCGCATTCACGCGGCGCCTCGTCTTTTCTATCTCGGCAGCCATGAGCTGGCAGCCCTTCTCGATCTCTGCAAGCTTCATCATGTCGGGCAGGATGTCCGAAAGGCTTTTCACCGCATCATCCAGATCACTTGAGGTGAAGGCAAAACCGTAGGAATAAATGTCATTCTCGTCATTTGTCTTCATTTTTGTATCAAAGACCGGTATTTCGACAGACATGACATTTTTGTCGGAAACTTCGAGAGATACCTCCTGCTTTGCAGCCATGAATGCAACCTTTACAGCCTCATCGGACATGGTGGACTTTGCGAGCACAAAGTTTTTATTAGCCCGGGCAATTCCTTCCTCCACCTTCTTTCGAAGCTCCATGTTCTGGCGCACCATCTCCATGAACTGACGCATCAGCTCATCTCTTTTATCTTTGAGGAGCTTGTGGCCGCGCCTTGTTGTGACAAGCTTTCTCTTCAGGCGCGTCAGCTCCATTCTTGTAGGGGTTATAGCTTTTGATGCCATGTTTTCTCCTAGATCATATATACTGTACAGGCTCTCGCGCCTGTTAGTTACTTGGCCGGCTCGTAGTACTTGTCGAGGAACTCATCCTTGATACGCTTCAGCTCGGCTCTCGGAAGTATACCGAGGAGATCCCATCCGATCTTCAGTGTCTCCTCTATGGACCGGTCTGTACGATAGCCCTGGGATACATATTTCTGCTCGAACTCATCGGCAAATCTCGCATAGAGCTTGTCTATGTCGGTCAAAGCCGCTTCTCCGAGGATCATCATCAGTTCCTTTGCGTCCTTTCCTCTGGAATAAGCCGCAAACAGCTGGTTCATGGTATTTGCATGATCCGCTCTGGTCTTGCCCTCACCTATACCCTTGTCCTTCAGACGGGAAAGTGAAGGGAGAACATCGATGGGTGGCTCGATACCACGACGGTAGAGCTCTCTCGAAAGTATGATCTGTCCCTCGGTGATGTATCCTGTAAGGTCGGGGATCGGGTGAGTCTTGTCATCCTCGGGCATGGTCAAAATCGGGATCATGGTGATGGATCCCTTCTTGCCCACCTGGCGTCCTGCTCTTTCATAGAGGGAAGCAAGGTCGGTGTACATGTATCCGGGATATCCGCGTCGTCCGGGAACTTCCTTTCTTGCTGCGGAAACCTCACGGAGAGCGTCTGCGTAGTTTGTGATATCCGTCAGTATGACGAGGACATGCATCCCCTTTTCAAATGCCAGATATTCAGCTGCGGTCAGTGCCATACGGGGAGTTGCTATACGCTCAACTGCAGGGTCATTTGCCAGATTCATGAAAAGGACTGTCCTGTCGATAGCTCCCGTCTCACGGAAACTCTCCACGAAATAGTTGGACTCGTCAAAGGTGATACCCATTGCGGCAAATACAACCGCAAAGGCCTCATCTGTTCCGCGAACCTTTGCCTGACGTGCGATCTGGGCCGCAAGTTCTGCGTGAGGCAGACCGGATGCTGAAAAGATCGGGAGCTTCTGTCCCCTGACAAGTGTGTTCAGACCGTCGATGGCTGAAATACCTGTCTGAATGAACTCCTGCGGGTAGCTTCTTGCTGCCGGGTTCATGGGAAGTCCGTTGATATCCCTCCTCTCATCGGGAAGGATCTCGGGACCGTCATCTATGGGATGTCCCAGACCGTCAAAGACACGGGAAAGCATATCCTCGGAAACTCCCAGTTCCATGCTTCGTCCCAGAAATCTGACCTTTGAGCTTTCAAGGTTCAGGCCGGTGGAGGCCTCGTAGAGCTGAACGAGAGCATTTCCTTCCTCGATCTCGAGGACCTTGCATCTCCTTCTCTCACCGTTTGCCAGCTCTATCTCTCCAAGCTCATCATAAGCGACGTTTTCAACGCCTTTTACAAGCATCAGAGGACCTGCGACCTCTTCTATAGTTCTGTATTCCTTTGGCATATCAGAAGTCCTCCTTCTTTGCTATCAACTGCTGTATCTGTGAACTTAAGGCAGAGTTTATATTATCAAATACTCCGTCAAGCCTGTCCTCTTCGGTATATTTGAAACGTCCTATCTCCTCCCTGACATCCATGACGATCAGCTTTTCGATGGAGGCACCCTTTTTCAGAGCCTCTGAAGCCTGATCGTAGAAGTTGAGGATGAGCTGCATCATCATGTGCTGCTTTTTGAGTGATGTATAGGTATCTACCTCGTGGAAGGCATCCTGATGGAGGAAGTCCTCTCTGATGGAACGGGCTGCTTCCATCTTGAGCCTGTCGGGAGCGGAAAGAGCATCCATACCGACCAGCTGTACCATTTCCTGCAGCTCCGACTCATCCTGAAGCAGGTTCATCATTTTTTGCCTGAGGGCCATCCAGTCATTTCCGTCCACATTTTCATCAAACCATCCGCCGATAGTATTCATATAGTTTGAATAACTGGTCAGCCAGTTGATGGCCGGGAAATGTCTCTTATAAGCCAGAGCGGAATCAAGGCTCCAGAACACCTTTACTATACGGAGCGTTGCCTGGGTGACGGGCTCAGAAATATCACCGCCTGCGGGCGAAACAGCACCGATAACCGAAAGTGCTCCCTCTCTGTCATCGGATCCAAGAGCCGTCACGCGTCCTGCTCTCTCATAGAACTGAGCCAGACGGGATCCGAGGTATGCGGGATATCCTTCCTCACCGGGCATTTCCTCGAGACGTCCTGACATCTCTCGGAGAGCTTCTGCCCAACGGGAGGTGGAGTCAGCCATGAGAGCTACGGAATAACCCATGTCCCTGAAGTACTCTGCTATGGTTATACCTGTATATATGGAGGCCTCACGCGCTGCAACGGGCATATCGGAGGTGTTTGCTATGAGAACGGTCCTCTCCATGAGAGACTTTCCGGTCTTCGGATCCTTCAGCTCGGGGAACTCGTTCAGAACGTCCGTCATTTCGTTTCCACGCTCGCCGCATCCGATGTATACGACTATGTCAGCTTCTGCCCATTTTGCAAGCTGATGCTGAACGACTGTCTTTCCTGAACCGAAGGGTCCGGGAACCGCTGCCGTACCGCCCTTTGCTATGGGGAAGAGTGTATCTATGACTCTCTGTCCGGTTATGAGGGGCTTGTCACTTGAAAGCTTCTGCTTGTAGGGACGTCCGCGGCGGACAGGCCATTTCTGCATCAGACCCACATCCACGCTGTTCCCGTCTGCTGTCTTTATCTTTGCGACAGCTGCAGTCACATCATAATCGCCCTCTGATATGGCTTCTATGGTTCCGTCTGCTCCCACGGGGACCATGATCTTCTGCGTGACGATCTCTGTTTCCTCAACGGTACCGATGATATCGCCTGCCACAACCTTGTCACCGACTGATACGGTGGGCTTGAAATGCCATTTTTTATCCCTGTCAAGAGAAGGAACTTCAACACCTCTCTTCAAAAGGTTTCCTTTTGAGACCTCCATGATCTTATTAAGCGGTCTCTGGATACCGTCATATATACTTCCGATAAGTCCCGGTCCCAGTTCAACGCTCATGGGCACTCCGGTGGATTCCACCGGTGCTCCCGGTCCCAGTCCCGAGGTTTCCTCGTAAACCTGAATGGAAGCCTCGTCTCCGTGTATTTCGATGATCTCGCCGATCAGTCTCTGATCGCTGACCCTGACGACGTCAAACATGTTGGCATCCTTCATGCCGCGAGCGATGACCAGAGGTCCGGCGACTTTTTTAATAGTACCTTTGCTCAATTTTCACCTCCAAATAAAATGTCAGAACCTACAGCCTGTTCTACGGATTTTTTTACACCCATGATACCTTCACCCGTATTTCCCGATACTCCCGGGATCAGGATTATCGCCGGTATCTTTGATTCCTGATATCTTTCTATCTCGGGTGCGATGAGAGATGCAAGCCCCTCCGTGATATAGATCACGGCATAATCGCTGTCGACCAGCCGCCGAAGCGCCGTCCCCGCATCCTCCGCACTGTCAAAGGGAAAGGTATCAAGCCCGAGGGCTGCAAAGCCGTATATGCTGTCCGGTTCACCCATCACAGCTATCTTATACATACATTTCCCTTACCCTTTCCCTGACAGAATCCTCGGGCAGATCGTTGATCTTTCCCGACATCACGATCCTGACAGTCTTTATCTCATTATCACGCGCTATCATATATGCGGCCAGAGGCCCTATGGTATACGGATGATAGATCTCAGGCTTTATATTTCTGATGATGAGGTTGTCGCACCATCTTTCAAAGGCCGAAGCAGAGGATCTCAGTTCATCCGCAGCCTCTGCATAATCAGTGAGAGCTATGTATTCGCATATCTCATCCGTTCCCTCGACGGCGGCTTTTGCGAGCGCATCAAGGTCGAGGCTCTCGCATTTTGCAAGCGCGGCATCCAGAAACTTCCTGTCTTTTCCTGTCTTTGATGCCCGGACCGCTATCTTGATGTCCGCAGATGCTACCTTGAGTTCTCCGTAGAGTTTTAATATATCGCTGCCGGATGCTTTTCCCGCATCGTATATCGCCTCAAGCGCGGCCTTGTCAATCATGATATCGCAAAGCTGGCCGTCCTGGGTATGCAAAAGCACATCCATGGCCTCAGCTGCTATATCCCTCATTCTTTCGGGAAGAGCCGAAAAATCTCTGGATGCAGCCGCATCCCGCATCACGGATGACGGGACGGTGCCCTCCTCCGTGTAGATGCCCTGATGCTCGTCAGTGGTAAGCGCCTGCTTGATCGCCGCCTTGAGATTGTGATAATCATATTCAAGCCGCAGTACATCAAAGACCGACATATCGTCGACCATTTCCTCTATGAGTGCTCTCGTCTTTTTCTTTTCGGACAGGAGCATCTTTTCCACCCTCTCGGATTCGGAACCGGCAGTCTGCTCGGTATCCCACCCCTTGTCAGTGAGGAGTCTCATACCTTCAGCTACTGTCTTTGCACCCAAAAGCTGCTCCAGGAAAGAGGCCGACAAAAGAGAGAGCTCCTTTGTACGTATTCGCGCGACAGCATAATAATACTGTTTATCGGACATATTCCTTACCTTTCCTTTGCCTTAAGTAAATAAGATCTCCTGAACCCTATCCTGCAAAGACTCCTTTGAAGCCTCGACAAGAGCAGAAAAAGTGCAGTTCTGTTCGACACCTCCGTAGGAAAGGATGAAACCTTTTCCTATGGGGCGTGTTTTGTCCGAAACCGTGAGTCTTCCCGCTTTCAGCTGCGCATTCAGACGCATCTCAAAATCGGAAGGAACATTTGCCGCATCTTCCTTTGAAAAAATGATCTCTCCCTCCTGGGCGAGCGCATTTTTCACGGCGATCTTTATCACGGCATTGTAATACTCACTGCCGGAAAGACCGGAAAGCTCGGATAATGCCTTTTCAAACACACCGGATATAATTCTCTGCTTTTCGGCAAGCACTGCCTTCCTTTTGTAAAGGTCTGCCGCCGATCCGGCCCTCTTTCTGATCTCCTGCGCTTCGTTACTGCCGTTTGTCTCGATGCTCTCGCATCTGCCGGAAATGTCCTTTTTTGCCTCCTCCAGGATGGAGTCAGCCCTGTCCTTTGCTTCAGACAGTTTCTTTGAAACGGTTTCGTCAGATTCTTTTTTTATCTGTTCCAGGATCTTGTCTAAACCTGTCATCATCGCCTCCATTTTCCTTTGCTGTAAACGGTAACCTAACGCATCCTCAGCTGGGGATTCCGTTTATTGCAAGGATGGAAACGAGAAGTGCAAGGATAGCATAGGTCTCGACCATTGCAGGGAAGATCATAGATTTACCGAACTGATCCGGTCTTTTTGCAACGAGTCCGATGGATGCCACCGATGCCTTTGCCTGCTGCATAGCCGATACAAGACCTACGAAAGCCATGGGAGCGCATGCAAAGAAATACATAAGTCCTGTTCCAACCGTGAGTTCAGCGGGTGATCCGCTCATAACTCCCAGACGGCTGAGCGCGATGAATGCGATCAGCAGACCGTAGATACCCTGCGTTCCGGGGAGAAGCTGAAGGATGAGCACCTGAGAAAACTTGTTTGGATCCTCAGTTACCACTCCTGCGGCGGCCTGTCCGCCTCTTCCCACACCGATCGCAGATCCTACGCCTGCAAACAGAGCTGCAGATGCTGCTCCCGCCAGTGCCAATGCTGTTCCGATACCCATTTGTTAATCCTCCTTAATCTTGAAGTATTTTGTTTTTACTGCAAACGGCTCAAATTTCCTGCCGCCGCCGTTGTAGAACTTTCCGAAAAACTCAACGAACTGGAGCCTGTTTGCATGCACATAGGCACCCAGCGCATTGATGGCCATGTTAAGACCATGACCTATGAGGAAAATGACGAGGAAAAGGATCACTCCGATCAAAGCTCCCAAAATGTTGGAATGAACCAGATTTTCACTCACCATCTGTCCCATCGAGTTAAATACGGTGGATATGACCGAGGTTGCAAGTCCGAGAGCAAGAAGTCTCGAATATGAAAGAATATCGCTGAGGTAACCGGTCACACCGTAGAGGGCATACGCACCCTTCATCAGACGCTTCGCCCAGTTCTTTGATTCCCTGCCTCCGGTGAAAAGGATCCCTACCGCGCCTATGACTGCGCAAACGGCTCCGAAGGTTCCCACCGGTCCGGGAAGTTTTGCCAAGGCTCCGGGGAACATGTTCACTACCATATCGGTAGTCAGTCCGTAAAGGATGAGACCCAGGACGAGCATGATCCAAAGCACGCTGTCACAGATGGCATCCATGATCCTTCCGGCCTTCACTGCCTGATAACAGTTAAGTATGAGTCCCGCAAAGAGATGGATAAGTCCTATTGCAAAGGAAAAGACCAGTACCTTCATGGAATTTGATATGGGATCCACATAAAGAGGCGGTATTGCAAAGTCCTTTCCAAAAAAGAGCTTTGCTATGACCGAAGGTGCATCTCCGAAATAGCTTCCAAATAATATGCCTGAGAACATGGTTCCTATGCCGCAATAGCAGAACATCTTCATGGATCTCTTCAGTCCGGCTTCCATATTCTTGAATTTCTTCAGAATAACCGCCGTTGCCACCGTCATGAGAAGACCGTAGGCAAAATCCGAAAGCATCATGCCGAACATGAAATAATAAAAGATCGCCACAGGCATGGTCGGGTCAAGTTCACCCTTGCCGGGCATCGAATAGCTTTCTATAACTCCTTCGACAGGCGCTGCAAAACCGTTGTTTGAAAGCGCCACCGGGACATCTTCATTCTCGCCGGGATCCGTGATCTCGACACAGACATCATAATTTTTTGAAAGCTTTTCCTCCAGGGCGGGTGCTGCCGCCGCGGGCACAAATCCGCTCAGAAGGAAAGTCCTGTCAGACTGCTCGAGGTTTCCGATAACTTCATATTTATCTGCCCTCATGGTGTAGTAGTCCTGGATGAACCGGATATCGTCACGCTCTTCGGCATAACCCGCAAGCATTCCGTTTATCTCTTCTATCCTTTTGTCGCAGTCTTTGATGTCATTTTCATATTTTTCCTGAAGCTTTGACGGAACTATATCAGATGCCGGAGGCCGTGAGAAATTCATATGTCTCAGGGCATTGTCCACCGCATCCGCATCCTTTTTCATGCATACGATGACGACCGAGGATATCTCGTTTGATGTATAGATTACATTTACATCACAGTCTGTCTCAGGGGCAAGCTCCGCAAGCCTGACCGTGATGCTCTCCTCCGTGACCGCATCTGAAAATGATCCTATAAATACTGCCGTTTTTTTCGTTCCCTTGTACGAAAGCGGCAGGTCAAGAGTCAGCCATGGACTCAAAGCCTCTATCTGTGTCTGTATTTTGGGAATATCGGCTTTTGCCTGGATCAGTTCCTTTTCAAGGCGCAGTATATCCTGCACATCCTTCATTATGGCTTCGCGTCTTTTTACATTTGACGCAAAATCCTCCAGGCTCATCTCCCGTCTTCCCTCGAAGGAAGAGAGCAAAGATGTCTTTTCGGGAGCTGCAGTATTTACTATCTCAAGCGCTTTCGCAGCCGATTCGGCATTTTTCGTGAATATCTGAGAAGATGACGACACATCTGTCTTTGAAAAGATGTCACCGTCTGCGCCCGACATGGGCGCCATATCGATCTCGACCACCTGGGACCGCTGAATGGTCTCAAGTATGGCCTTCCTGTCCTTTCGAAGGCCGATCACCGATATTCGCTTCATTGGCAATACGGACATACCGTGTCAACCTCCTTTACTGTTGTATCTCGTCAAGTATGAGCTTTACGGCAGCTCCTTCTTTTGCGGAAACGCTGCTTTTCAGGTCACTTATGAGGGCATCTGCCTCCTGCTTCGCACGGTTCAGGACCTCGTCCGCCTCGGCTTTCGCAGCATCTACTTCCTGCTTTGCCTTTTCCTTTGACTTCTTTTCAAGCTCATCTTTCAGGTCCATCGCCTCATTTTCAGCCTTTGCGACGATCCCGTCAGATTCAACGGCTGCGTTCTTTTCGGCTTCGTCAGCGTTGCGCTCGGCCTGAAGGACCCTGTCAATGGTATCAAATGCCAATCTCATCACCACCCTTTTCTATATGAAATACCTGATCAAATATATGCTCAGAAATACCTGTACATTTTACTCTATCCCGCATTTTTCGTCAACATAAACGAAAGTGGGACAGGGGACGTATCTCTGTCCCACTTTTATGTAAAGTAGCTGAGAGGATAATTCCGCAGATAAAGCAAATGCAAATGGAGACATAATGGTGGGACAGAGATACGTCCCCTGTCCCACCCCCTGTCCCACCATGCATGCTCTTGCCAAGGTTGATTCTTTGTGATAATATGTTCATTCGTGATATATCCGCCTTGCTCGCGTGACAAAGAGCGCGGGCCAAAACAGACCATAAGGAGGTAAAAAGATGAACAAGTACGAGTTGGCCGTTGCCGTAAACGGAAAGCTTGAAGAAAGCGACAAAGGCGCTGTGGTCGACAAAGTCAAAGCACTCATCGAGCGTTTTGGCGGCAGCATCACCTCGGTAGACGACTGGGGAAAAAAGAGATATGCCTACGAGGTCGAAAAGACCAAAGAGGGCTGGTATCTCTTCATCAAGTTCCAGGCCGGACCCGAGGCACCTGCTGAGATCGAACAGCGTATCCGCATCATGGACAACATCCACAGATATCTCATCGTATCGGATGAAAAAGAACTTGTCGTAAAGCATGACGAGAGAAGATCCGACGTTGAGACGGAAAATGCGGAAAATGCTGAAGCTTCAAAGGCAGAAGAAACAGCACCGGCTGCAGATGAAACAGCTTCACCGTCTGAAGAAGGCGAAGCATAAACCATTCCATCAAAAGAAAGTAGGGCAATTATATGAACAAAGTTGTATTAATGGGGCGCCTTACAAAAGATCCTTCAGTCAGATATTCACAGGGAGATAATCCCCTTGCAGTAGCCAGGTTTACACTGGCAGTTGACAGGAGATTCCGCAGGCAGTCGGAAGGCGGCGATGATCAGACTGCGGACTTCATCAGCTGTGTAGCCTTTGGCAAACAGGGTGAATTCGTTGAAAAATATGCCCACAAGGGCACCAAGTTCGCACTGTCGGGACGTATCCAGACCGGTCGGTACACAAACAAGGACGGTCAGACGGTATATACCACCGATGTTGTAGTCGAGGAGATCGAGTTTGCGGAGAGCAAAGGTTCTCAGAATGCTTCTGAGGGCGGAAGTTCTTCCGGAACCCCCGCTCCTTCGGGCGCGGACGACGGATTCATGAATGTTCCCGATGAGATCGATGAGGATCTTCCATTCAACTAAACAAGGAGGAAAATCATGCCATATATGAACAGAACAGGCGGTGACCGCCCGGATTTTGCAAACCGCAGGAGAGGCGGCATGCACAGGAGAAAAAAGGTTTGTGTATTTTGCGGCAAAGAAGGCGACATTGACTACAAGGATGTCGTAAAGCTTAAAAGATACATTTCAGAGAGAGGAAAGATCCTCCCCAGAAGGATAACCGGAACATGTGCAAAGCACCAGAGAGAGCTGACTACAGCGATCAAGAGAGCCAGACATCTTGCGCTTCTGCCTTATGTTGTAGAGTAAATACGTATTCCCTTTTTTTGGGCTGTCTTATCGATAATAAGACAGCCCGTTAAATTCAGAAAAAAGAACAGCAACAAAAAAATGCTCAGTATCATAATAAATGCCGACGATTTCGGGATCAGTCCGGATGTGAACCGGGCGGTCTGCGAATGCTTTTCAAACTATATGATCACCTCCACCACTCTGATGGTCAACATGCCCTTTTGCGATGAAGCGGTAGCTCTCGCAAAGGAAAGAGGCTTTGATGAAAGAGTGGGACTTCACCTGAACCTGACTTCGGGAGAGCCGCTGACGGAGGATATCAGACATTTCGGGATCTTTTGTGACAGAAACGGGTATTTCAATGCGCTGTTCCAGAAAAATACAGCCACAAGACTCAGACTTACGAAAGATGAAAGCAAGGTCATGGGAATAGAGATAGAAGCCCAGCTGATCAGATACCTTCAGTACGGACTGCCCGACCATCATCTGGATTCCCATCACCATGTACATACAAATGCGTCAGTATACAAGGTACTGGCGCCCTTATTAAAAAAATACGGCATCAGATCGGTCAGACTGTCCAGAAACCTGTACGACAGAATGTCCTTTCTGAAAGTCCTTTACAAAAAAAGATACAACAGAACACTGTCCCGATCGGGGGTTTTCACTACCGACTATTTCGGATCCTTCAGGGATTTCACCTTGTGCTATGAAAATCTCCCGAAGGACTGCCTGACAGAGATAATGGTACACCCCATGTATGACGGCTACGGCAAGCTTGTAGACACCAGAACCGACATGTACTACGAAAAGGATTTTTTCACCAGGCTTAATGTTGCTTATGATTTCTATTGAGGTTATCCGTATATGAATGAGAATCCACGAATAGATTACAGAAGACATCTGAAACTCTACATCTACTGGCCCATGATCCTGGCTGGTCTTTCGATCATCCTGGCCTGCATCCTCTTTTTCATAAACACGAGGGCGGCCGTCACAGCTTCCTGCTTTGCTGCAGTTCATGTAATCATCGCGCTGATGGTGCGGTTTGCGAACAAAAAAGCCATAACCACCGACATGGTAAATTTTGCCGTGGAATACGGGCAGGTACAGAAGCAGCTGCTCAAAGGTCTGCCCCTTCCCTATGCGATACTTGATGATGATGCACGCTTCATATGGGCTAATAAAGAATTCAAGACTGTCCTCGGAATGTCGGATCTTTTCGGCAAATCGATTGCAAGCCACATTCCGTCCATCACAAAAGACTCCTTCCCCGAAAATGACAGCGTATGTGCCGTGGACTTTTCCATAGAAGACAGGGACTATCACGCTTCCCTTCAGCGCATCCCTCTTGACGATATGGTCCACGAAAGCCAGATCATTAACAGCGAAAATTTCTCGGGACAGCTGATCACCGTTCTCCTTTTTGACGAGACCGAAATGAACCGTATCATCAGGCAGAATGAAGAGGAAAAGCAAGTGAGCGGCTATATCTACATGGACAACTACTATGAGGTGATGGAAAATGTGGAGGATGTGAGACGCTCACTCCTCTCCGCCCTCATAGACAGAAAGATAAAAAAATATTTTTCATCCTATGACGCGGTGGTAAAAAGCTTTGAAAAGGACAAGTTCTTCCTTTCCATGACAAAAAAATCCTTTGACAGGCTCTGTGAAAACAAATTCGATATCCTTGAGGATGTCAAGACCGTCAAGGTCGGAAATGATATGTCGGTAACACTTTCCATGGGCTTCGGGATCGGCGCATCGACTCTCCTTGAAAGCGAACAGTTTGCAAGAAGAGCCATCGATCTGGCTCTGGGACGAGGCGGTGATCAGGTTGTCATCAGAGATACGAATGAGACCACATATTTCGGGGGCAAGAGCCTGCAGCTTGAAAAATCCACCCGCGTGAAGGCAAGGGTAAAGGCCCATGCTCTCAGAGAGATCATAGAATCCCATGAAAGGATCTTTGTCATGGGGCATGAAAACACCGATATCGATTCCTTTGGTGCGGCAATCGGTGTCTACCGTGCAGTCAGGCAGTTTGACAAGAAATGTCACATCGTCATAAACAATGTGACACCTTCCATCAAACCCTTTGTGGATGCATTGATAAATGATGAGGAATATGAACCCGACATATTCGCCTCAAGCTCGGATGCCATCCAGCTTGCCGACCATTCATCGGTCCTCGTCGTCGTCGACACCAACAAACCCTCCATCACGGAATGTCCGGAGCTGCTGTCAAAATGCGGCACCATAGTGGTACTCGACCATCACAGGCAGGGCAATGAAACCATCGAAAATGCAACACTTTCCTACATAGAGCCCTATGCTTCCAGTGCCTGTGAGATGATAGCCGAGATCCTCCAGTACATCCTCGACGGCAAGAGGATCAAAAACATCGAGGCAGACACCATCTACGCCGGCATAATGATAGACACCAACAACTTTATGTCAAAAACCGGTGTCAGGACCTTTGAGGCCGCTGCCTTTCTCAGAAGAAACGGTGCGGACATCACAAGGGTCAGAAAGCTCTTCAGAAATGACCTCAAAGACTACAAGGCCAGAGCGGAGACCGTCAAAAACTCCGATCTTTTCCACGGAAAATTCGCCATTGCCGTCTGTCCCGCCCAGGGTCTTGATTCTCCCACCGTTGTGGGCGCACAGGCCGCAAACGAACTGCTGAACATCAATCATGTCACCGCCTCCTTTGTTCTGACCCAGTATCAAAACAGGATCTACATCTCGGCAAGATCCATAGACGAGGTGAATGTCCAGATGATCATGGAAAGGATGGGTGGCGGCGGCCATATGAATATAGCGGGTACGCAGCTTTCGGATATGTCAATGGAAGAAGCCAGAAAACTTCTGGAAGAAACTATCGAAAAAATGGAACAGGAGGAATCGATCTGATGAAGGTTATACTGCTTGCGGATGTAAAATCCCTCGGAAAAAAGGATGATATCGTTGAAGTAAAGGAAGGCTATGCCAGAAACTTCCTTTTCACAAAAAAACTTGGAGTTCCTGCGGATAATAAAAACCTGAATGATGTAAAAGTCAGAAAGGCTGTCGAAGCAAAGCAGGCCGAAGCCCGTCTGGCTGAAGCAAAGGAAGCAAAGGAAAAGATCGAGGCCGTCACCGTGACCTGCACGATCAGGGCAGGAAAAGACGGAAAGGCCTTTGGCTCCGTATCAACAAAAGAAATAGCAGAGATCGCAAAAAAACAGCACGGTCTGGAGCTTGACAAGAAAAAGCTGATACTTGCGGAACCCATAAAGAATCTCGGCAGTTACACTGTTCCCGTAAAGCTCCATCCGGAAGTCACTGCCGAACTGAAGGTTGAAGTAACGGGAGAATAATGACCATGGATACATCTCTGGAAAAAGCCGGCTCGACGCTTCGTGTTCCCCCGCATGCCGCAGAGGCTGAGCGTTCGGTCATAGGAGCCATGTTCCTTTCAAAGGATGCTATAATGACAGCCTCGGAGATGCTGACCTCAAAAGATTTCTACGACGGACGCTACGGTCTCATCTTTGAAGCCATAAGCGAGCTTTTCAATGAACAGAAACCCGTGGATGATGTGACCATAGTCAGCCGTCTGAGGGAAAAGAATGCTCCCGATGAAGTCTGCAACCTGAATTTCCTCGGTGACATCATAGATTCCGTCCCCACTTCCGCAAATGTGGCTTACTACGCAAACACTGTCCGCGAAAGAGCCCTGAGACGAAAGGTCATAAAGGTCTGCGCCGATATAGAAAATGAATGCTATACCGGCGGTACCGAGACCGACGATCTGATAAATGAAACAGAAAAAAAGATCCTGGATCTGGTACAGAACAGGGGTCACGGGACCTTTGTCCCCATACAGGAGGTCGTCATCGAGGTCCTCCGTCACATACAGGAGGTCTCCAAATCCGAAAGCCATATCACCGGGGTTCCCAGCGGCTTTGACGAGCTTGACAGAATGACCGCCGGCTTCCAGCCCTCTGATCTGGTCCTCATCGCAGCCCGCCCCTCCATGGGAAAAACTGCTTTTGTACTGAATATAGCCCAGTACGCCTGCTTCAGGCAGAACAAACATGTACTCATATTCTCTCTCGAGATGTCAAAGGAACAGCTGGTCAACCGTCTGCTGGCCATGGACTCACATGTTGATTCCTCAAACATCAGGGACGGGAAACTTTCGGATGATGACTGGAAAAGTATCATAGAAAGCGGCGGAACCGTCGGAAGATCAAACCTTGTCATAGACGACACCCCCGGCATCTCTGTGACCGAACTTCGTTCAAAATGCCGCAGGTTCAAGATAGAGCATGGTCTCGACATGATCATCATAGACTACCTGCAGCTCATGAGCGGAAGCAGGGGCGGCAAAAGTGATCAGTCCAGACAGCAGGAGATCTCGGACATATCCAGAGCTCTAAAGGCTCTGGCCAGAGAACTCAGAGTCCCCGTCCTGGCACTCTCACAGCTTTCAAGAGCCCCTGAACAGAGACAGGATCACAGACCCCAGCTTTCCGACCTCAGGGAATCCGGGGCTATCGAGCAGGATGCCGACCTTGTCATGTTCATTTACAGGGATGATTACTACAACGAGGACAGCGACCGCAAGGGCATTGCCGACATCATCATAGCCAAGCACAGAAACGGCGAGATAGGCAAGGTTCCCCTGGTTTGGCTGGCATCACTTACGAAGTTTGAGAATATGGAGCCTGACCAAGCAGAAGGAACATGAGAAAAAATACGCTGTAGGGCGGGACGGTAAAGAAGTTTTCAAAAAAAGATGCCGCAAGCATCGCAAACAGAGCAGCAAAGGAAAAACCCTTTATCTTTCTGTCCCCTTTTGCCATATGAGCATTGTTCATGGCTGTGCACAAAAGTACCAGAATGAGGAAAAATACTATTGTCCCGTGTACCGTCAGGATATCAAAGAGACCGTTGTGGACCTCAAATATATCAAAGCTTTTCAATACATAGGATGACCCTATCCCCGTGACGGGATGGGCAAAATATGCAGCCCACAGTTCCTTCCATATGAGGTGTCTGCCGGAAAACAGTTCCTTGTACAAAAATCTCCCGCCTGTACCCCTCTCTCCCAATATGACATAAACCATGGTAAAAAGCACGCTTCCTGCCGTGAATATGATCAGCAGTATGGTAAAAAGAAGTCTGTCCGATATCAGCAGCCGCCTGATTATTATGGCCGCTCCAAAGACCAGTATCCCCGCCATGGCGCAGCGGCTGTGATAAAGGGTCGCATAGATAAAGGCTGTCACATACATCAGGATCTGTGCCAGTGTCAGATAATCATAACCCTTTTCCTTTTTCAAAAATTCAAGAAATATCACGCTCATCATCATGAAGAGCATGAAGGTCAGTCCGGCCATATTGAAGTTGTAGTCCCACCTGACAAAGGAATACCACAGGATGGTCAGTATCCCTCCCGCTGCCGCTATAAACATCTTTGTCCTCTCCCGGAGCCTGACATAAAAAGAAGCCAGAAAGATCAGACAAAGATCTGCGGGTATGAAAAATGCCCCCTTGTTTGAGCCTATCGCTATCAGGTTGATCCCCGTGATGAGTATGGTGATCCCCGCAAGGATCACCCTCAGATCCCTTGCTTTTATCATCTCTTTCACATGGGGTACGAGCAGTACCGTCAGGATGATGAAAACAATAAGGGAGGCATATCTGCCAAGCACATCATAGGCCCTCTGGTTTATGAAGGATGTGAGCAGCAGGTACAGAAAAAGCCCCGCCAGTATATAATCTTCTCTGTCTTTTATCTTTTCCAAAGTTCTTTCACCTTGTCTTAGTATTTACTTTAGTGGTTCTGCTCCCGCAGGTCACCCCCCGTACCTTGCGCTCCGGTAGGTGCTCGGCACGGGGTTCTCCGCTCCGCTTCGGTCGGCGCTAAACGAATGTCCACTGGACATTCAGCGCCCCCTGCTCGCGCATTTACAATTTGGCCCTCTTGATCAGCTTCAATTGTTCCTTTAGCTGCTTATAGTATATCAGAATCACAAAAAGAGTGATCGCCGCATTGTACAGATAATAATACGGGATCATCCGCATGCACAGGATCCCTTCGGCAAGGATCAGGATGTACACGCAGCTGTCCTTT
This sequence comes from uncultured Lachnospiraceae bacterium, assembly GCA_947166195.1. GTDB lineage: Bacteria > Bacillota > Clostridia > Lachnospirales > Lachnospiraceae > NK4A144. The sequence continues at coordinate 586 of CAMVDF010000019.1, read as the reverse complement.
ATCACATTGATCTCAAGCTTCACATGTTTTTTTGTCCTGAAAAAGGCTATGGCGAACATACAGAAATACGAGGCCAAAGTTGCCGCCGCCGCCCCGATGAGCCCGAAACCCATAATAAGAACATAGTTCAGTATCATGTTGAGGACTGCTCCGGCCGATGTCGCATACCCCATGCTCTTCGGGTCCTTGTAGGCAAGGCATATGGATCCCAAAAATCCGTTTAATGCACCGAAGATCACGGATATCAAAAGGAAGGGTACATAGTAACGCGCCACAGCAAAGCCCTTTCTGAACATAAAGCTGCACAGAGGTGTCAGAAACAAAAGGATGACAGCACATCCGGCAGTCATCACTGCATTATAGAGGGTATAGAGTTTTGAAAAGAATTCCACGCTGTCCTTTTCCCTGTAGCTCTTTGTCGCAGACATCTGAAAGCTTTGGGCAAAGATCCTCTGAAAGACCATGAGTATGGCCGGTATCTTGTAGGCAGCACCGTAGATTCCGTTTGAAGATGCCCCCAGCATCAACAGGATGTAGAAACGGTCCAGCGCATTGTTTATCCAGCTTGAGGTAGAATAAAGGAGCA
>CAMVDF010000018.1 GCA_947166195.1 uncultured Lachnospiraceae bacterium | reverse complement strand
TCTGACATGGCAAATATAAAACGACTTCTGGTCATTTTTGACAGAAAACAAAAGATACAGTTCATATTTCTGTTCATCATGGTTCTCATAGGCGCTGCCTTTGAGACAGTAGGTGTATCCGCGCTCATGCCCATGATCGCTGCCATCACCACGCCGGACAGGGTGAATGAAGGATATACGGGGCTCTTTTATCATATTCTTGGAAGTCCCGATATCAATACCTTCATTGTATATATGTGCATCCTGTTGGTAGGATTCTATCTGGTGAAGGCTGCCTATCTGGCGCTTATGTATTTTGTACAGTACCGGTTTATCTACGGTGGCCAGAGAGAGATGAGAAAGAAGATATATGAGGTGTATATCACCATGCCGTATGAATACTATGTATCGACCAATTTTGCGGTAATATCAAGAAAAGTGAACCAGAATGTCACTCAGGCATACAGCTATCTGGTAAACCTAATGCAGCTGATGACCCAGTCCGTCACAGCTGTTTTTATAGTTGCATATCTATTTACCGTTGACATGACGATGACTTTCGTGTTGTCAGTGGCGGTGTTCATTTTCCTTCTGATCGTCAGGAGATTTGTGACTCCGCTTACAAAAAGGGCCGCTGTTTACAACAGAAGGTCAAGCACAAAGATGACAAAGTGGATGAGACAGTCTATAGACGGAATAAAAGAAGTAAAAGTTGGAAGACATGAGGAATTTTTTAAAAAGACCTATTCAGAGTCGGTTAAGGAAGCTACTGACAACGAAAGATCCTCTGCTCTCTGGGGGAAAATACCATCAGTCATGATAGAGACGATAGCGATTTCCGGTCTCATGCTGTATTTCTATTTTTTGATAAAAGCAGGACGATCCATAGTAGATATGCTCTCTATACTTGGTGTTTTTGCAATGGGAATCATCAAACTCATGCCTTGTGCCTCGACGATCAGTGGCTGTATCAGCGGAATGGGTTTTTTTGGACCGGGAGTGGAGGAATTGGAAAAAAGTATCAGCACAGATATGAACAAGGCATCGATGATCGAAGGCTTGAAGCATGATCGTGCATTCGTGAAGGATTTCATTGCAGAACTGAAAATGGATAATATAAGTTTTGCATACCAGAGCAGGAAAGAAAAAATGATCCTTGAGGGAGCAGAAATGGTCATACCGTACAACAAGTCGGTAGGTATCAAGGGCCCATCGGGTGCAGGGAAATCTACAACGCTTGACATTTTACTCGGAGTGTTGAAACCCTCAAGTGGCTCTGTCACAATAGATGGGATTAATATAGAGGACTGTTATTCATCTTACCTTTCCATGATCGGATATATCCCGCAGATAGTTTTTATGATGGATGATACGGTAAAAAGAAATGTGGCTCTGGGTATGGATGACAGAGATATAGATGATGAAAGAGTATGGAAGGTTCTGGAAGAAGCCCAGTTGGCGGACTTTGTGAAAACCCTTCCCGAGGGTCCTGATACTATAGTAGGTGATCGTGCCCTTAAGTTATCCGGTGGCCAGAGACAGAGGCTTGGAATAGCCAGAGCCCTCTACAGAGACCCTTCCATCCTGGTATTTGACGAAGCAACGTCCTCATTGGACAACGAAACTGAAGCGGCCGTCATGGAAGCCATCAACGGCATGAAAGGGAAACACACCATGATCATAGTGGCTCACCGCCTTAATACCATCGCAAACTGTGATATCATTTACAATGTGGAGAACGGGAAGATTACAAGGGAAAGATGATGAGTGAGAAACCTCTTGTGAGCATAATAATAACCACGTGCAAAAGAGAGATGGACATCCTTGAACGGGCGATAAAGAGTGCAGTCGCTCAGACATATGAAAACAAAGAGATAATAGTCGTAAACGACTGGCCGGACTACAGGGAGAGAATAGAAGAACTGCTGAAAGGTTATCCGGAAATCATTTTTATCTCAAACGCGGGTCAGAGCGGGGCCTGTGTGTCCAGAAACAAGGGGACAGAAGCAGCAAAGGGAGAATATATAGCTTTGCTTGACGACGATGATGAATGGCTTCCGGAAAAAATAGAAAAACAGGTAGATGCTGTTGATGATGATACGGTTCTTGTATATTGTGATATTTTTGCAATAAAGGATGGAGCCGAATTGATGTCGGACCCCAAAAGACCATATCCTGAGGGTAATGTGATTAAGGAAATCCTTGTATCTAATTTTGTTGGCGGTTGTTCTGTTCCTCTCATGAGCAAGTCGGCTGTAACAGATTGCGGAGGATTTGATCCGGCATTTAGATCTTGTCAGGATCTGGATCTTTGGATCAGACTTGCAAAGGAAGGAGAGTTCACGGCTATAAAAGAAAAACTGGTCAGGTATACAGTTGGGGAGGAATCTATCACCGGAAGCTTTGACCGGAGACTACAAGGGTGGGAAAAGATCCTTGAAAAATATGAGAAGGATTTTGAAGCTTTTCCGGAAGCACAAAATATTTTCACAGGAACAATCGTCAGAGAAGCAGCAAAGTGTGAATCATTCACATATTCTGTCCGAATATTTAAGAAATACGGGAATACAACGGATTTTATCAAGGGCAGGATAATGAGAATGCTGGGGGTATACTGAATGTCAGATATCAATTTTTCAATAATCATACCTCATTATAATGTTCCGGATATGCTTGTAATACTCCTGGAATCTGCGCCCTATGATAAGGAAGATGTGGAAGTAATAGTGGTGGATGACAGGAGCACCAAAAAACTGGAGGAATTTCTTGAAGTAAAGAGGAAATACGAAAAATTTGGAGTGAAGTTTTTCAGAAATAATGAGGGAAAAAAGGGACCCGGAAGATGTAGAAATATAGGGATGAAACACGCGACCGGGAAATGGCTGATCTTTGCAGATGCTGATGATTTTTTTACAAAGGAAATGTATTTCAACATCAGCAAATATAGAAACAGTGATGCTGATATGGTTTACTTCACTCCGGATAGTATAAATCTTGATACAGGGGAAAAGGGAAACAGACTGGAAGGAATCAGGAATGCAATAAGAGATTATAAGGAAACTGGAGACAGGAGAAGTGAATTACACATAAGATATGATGCAGCTACTCCGTGTACTAAGCTTTTCAGCAGACAAATGGTTGTTTCAAATGGTATTTTATTTCCTGAAATTATGGTGTCTGAGGATGCTGTTTTTGCCTGCAAGTGCGGATATTTTGCAAAAACGATAGAAGTATCGAACGAAAAATTCTATGTGGCGACGGAAAGGAACGAGAGTCTGACAGCAAGGCATAGCCCGGAGCATTTCAAAATCCAGGTCGATGTTTTTGTTCAGATATGCAAGTATATCAGATCAAAACTATCCGCTGAGGATTGGAGGATCCTTTCGTTTAATGGAAACCTGAAATTGATAGAGGCATTTCAGTTTTATGGGATACAATGGATGCTGTATGTGGTCCTGTCCTTTATCTTTAATGGAATTAAGCCGGTTAGTTTTAAAGATATGAGTCTGAAAACGGCACCGGGGACATTAAAAAAGATATTGGAACAGAAATACAAGTAGAGAAGAATATATGAGTTGGGTGAAAAAGATTATTTTTAAATTGACGGATTTGCTCTATCATATATGTCTTATTTTCTGGTATCCCTTTTTGTGGGTGAGTAGAGTAAAACCCTCTAAGATAGTGTTTTTTGTAAGACATACACTTACCGATAATATCGGAGAGATGTATTGGTATATAAGGCAAAAATACAGCGAGAAGGATGTTGAACTGATATGCCTGTTCTCTGACATGGACTGTGTTCCGCAGAATGACATTATCGATAATAAGATAAATCTGTTTTCAAAATGGCATGAAGGACCGTCATTTGCCGGACTGAGATGTCTTGCCACCTGCGGAGTTTTGTTTTATGAGCATTATGTTCCGTGGAGCAGAATAAAGAAGAAGAACGGACAAAAATACCTGAATCTGTGGCATGGATGCGGATACAAGGATTTGGGAAAATTTCATGATGATGCTGAATTTGAGATGATTCTTGCAACGGGTTCTTTTTATGTGGATATATTTGCCAGGGAATGGAATTGCGACAAGGAGAAGGTGCTGGCCCTGGGTTATCCAAGATTTGACCTGTTCAGGAAGGATGCCAAGGTAGAGAAATATCTTAATAGTGTACTAAACATAAATACTGAGAAACAGAAGATCATAATATGGATGCCTACATACAGACAGTCAGAAAATATGGAAGTAGAGGAAAGCCGGATAATGAACGCAACGGGTCTGCCCCTTTTTGAGACAATAGATCTGTTGCGTGATTTTAATGATTTTTGCCTTGAAAGAAAAATCATGATTGTAATAAAGCGACATCCGGCACAAAAGAGATATCCATGTGAAACAGAACATTTTTCTAATATTCTTTTCCTGGGTAATGATGATCTATATGAAAATGATGTAGAACTGTACAATTTACTTTATTACACCGATGCGCTGATAAGCGATTATTCGTCGGTGGCCGTAGATTATCTTTTGATCGACAGACCTATTGGATACGTTTTATCAGATTTTGATGAATACAAGAGTACTAGAGGATTCTCCATGGAAGAACCGCTTAAATATATGCCGGGAAATCACATATACAATCTGGAGGATTTATTGAAATTTGTTTTATCTGTTTCCGACGGTGAGGATCACTACATTGAAGCAAGGAATGAGGTTAAGAACAAATTGCATTGTCAATCAAGAGAATGTTACTGTGAGAGTATTCTGAATACTTTGATATCAAAGAAATTATTGCCCGGTGTTTAGGGGTAAACAACAGATTTAGGAGGAATAACAAAAAATGAGACAGGTATTGTTGTTTGATACAGCTATAGCCACAACGAACCTGGGTGATGAAATAATATATGAATCCACGAAGGAAGGTCTGAAACCAATACTTGATGATTCGTTGGTGTTCAGGCTCGGTACTCATGTTGAGAATTACTCTATTTTTCAAATGGGCAAAAAGAACTGGAAAGAGGAAGTGCTTTGCAATAAAGCCAATCTTAAGTTTATTTGCGGAACGAACCTTCTGTCAGCCAGTCTGAAGGGATTGTATCCTCAATGGATGTTAAAGACATTTAACAAAAACCTTTATAAAGATGCGGTCACTGTCGGAGTCGGAAAAACTACGGACTTTGATAAAGTGGATACTTATACAGAAAAGCTGTATAAAAGTACGCTTTCAAGCAGGTACGCACACAGTGTGAGAGATGAAAACACAAAAAAGGTAATGGAGGATCTGGGATTCAGGGCGATCAATACGGGGTGCCCCACGCTCTGGATGATGGATAGAAGGAGATGTGAAATTGTTCCGGAAAACAAATCCGAAAATGTCATAATATCAGTGAGTGGCTATGAAACTCAAAAGAGCACAGAACTAGATAAAAAATGGATAAATATAGTATTAAAACACTATAAGAAAGTATATGTGTGGATACAGACTGTCGTGGATAAGGATTATGCAGATACGCTGATCGGGGAGAACAGGTATAAATATATATGCTCATTGTCAGAATTTGATAGAATTACAAGAGAGGAAAGCGTTGATTATATCGGAACAAGACTTCATGGAGGGATCTTTGCTTTGCAACATGGATGCAGGACTATAGTGATCTCCATAGATCAGAGAGCTGAAGGATTCAATCAATCAAATAATCTTCCCGTTGTAAAAAGGGACGAAGTGGAAGATTTATTGGAGGACAAAATAGAGTCCAGGTGGGCTACCAGTATTACCATAGACAGAGATGCAATTAATGAGTTTCTGGCACAGTTTGAGAACTGATCCGGCGGGTGAATATTTTTGAAATACGGAATTTTGATCGATAAAAGCAGGAACAGATTTGAAGACAGGATTGAAAGATATGCTGTTTCTAAATATCTTCCTCATACAGACTACTTCATAGATTTGGATGATATTGACAGTTTTCATACGGTGGATGGTGAACCGGTCAAGGTGATCATGTCGTATTGGTGGCCCTCAAATAAAGTACATTGGCCTTTGTCTGACACCATAATTCCAAAATTCATTGGATTACATATTGGAGATCTATTTCCATCGGATGACGGCTCTGTGAATGGAGATGAGCTTTTTGGACTTGGGGAAGATTGTTTGAAGAGATTTGGACCGGTTGGGGTAAGAGATCAGATTTCAAAGGATTTTCTCCTTGGAAGAGGGATTCCTGCGTTTTTGAGTGGGTGTGTTTCGCTTGCTCTTGAAAAGAAAATAAAAAAGAAAAATGACAGAAAGTACGCGGTTATTGTTGGATTAAACGGAAAGATATTGAAGAAGGCAATCTCATTTGTCGAAAAGAAGGGCCTGGATGTAAAGGTGATCACAGATGGTGATAATGTGATTTTTGATAGTTTCGAAGAAGAGATCAGATATGTAAAAAACAGGCTTGATCTATACTGTGACGCAGAGTTTATGATCACAGGGAGTCTGAGACAGGCAATCGTATGTATTCCGATGGAAATACCCGTATCTGCAGTCATAGATATGAATGACGAAGACGATAATATAGACAGAATCCCGTATGGTGATGTGATCAGTTATGTATCGAGAGAGGATTTTCTGAAAGATATAAATTGTCTGGAACCGATCTGTCCCGATTCTTCAAATCGTTTGTTTTTGGATCTTAAAATGACTATAGAAACAGAGATCAGGAGTTTTATAGGGAAAAATGAAGAAGATATCCAGATGCCTTTGAGTTATGAAGAAGAAGATATTGCTTTATGGAAGAAGAACCTCAACAATAGGAGAACAGGAAGAGGTATAAAAAGGAAGAATGAGACAGATAAACAACCTCGCAGGATATCTTTGGCTGAAAGAATAAAAGGAAGATATGAATCTGTAACAAAGAGACTGACTGTAGATCCTGTTGAACATATTGTAAAGCAGGTTGAAAATCAGAATCTCCCTATTGATAACAACAAGGTTTTTTTTATTACTTTCCAGCGCTATTATACCTGCAATCCTAAGTATATCTGTGATGCGTTAATGAAAATCGCTCCTGGAATCGAGTGTGTCTGGACAGTAGGTGACGAGGACGAGAAGCGACTGCTCCCGGATGGGGTAAAAGGGGTCATCGTCGGAAGCAGGGATTTTTTTGTTGAATTATACACTTCAAAAGTGTGGATTGATAACGCATTCAGTATCTCAAGATTTCCGGTAAAAAAACGAAATGGACAGTATTATATCCAGACAATGCATGGATCGCTTGGGATAAAGAGGTTGAGGGGCAGACTGTTTCCGAATATAAAACCGGCGGATGAAATGGATTTTATCATTTCAAACAGCGCCTTTGAAGATGATGTTTACAGATCGTCTTATTGGAGAAAAACGACAATATTAAGGTATGGACACGCAAGAAATGATATCCTTATCAGGGCATACGAGGATGAAGAATACACGAATGATCTGCGTCAAAGAGTAAGGGATCATTATAAACTTGATCATGATACAAAAATTGTTCTTTATGCACCAACATTTTTGAAAGAAGACAATTCGTTCAATACAGAGGATGAATTGGATTACTCTATGTTAACAGAAAGTCTGAAGGAAAGATTTGGTGGAAACTGGGCCGTATTTATGCGCGTGCATCCCCGGGATCAGAGAAAAAAGGAGGTTCAGACTGATGAACACATGGTTTATGACGGGAATAAGTGGAGAGACATAAATGAATTGATGATCGCAGCAGATTTTGCGATCACAGATTTCTCTTCCTGGATTTACGATTACCTGCTGACCAGAAAACCCGGTTTGATATTTGCACCGGGAATGGAAACATATATAGATCAGACCGGGTTTTATTATCCAATCTCCACGACACCATTTCCTGTTGTACAAAGCAATGAAGAACTAAGAGAACAGATACGAATATTTAACATGGGTGAGTATATAAAGAATATAGAAATATTTTTGGAAGAAAAGGGATGTGTGGATGATGGAAATGCTTCGCGGAGAGCGGCAGAAAAAGTATTGGAACTTATGCAAAAATGATAGGTGTGACGGGTTAAACTGATAGTTGAGTATACATTATATCAAGGGGTATGAATGAAAAAAGAAGATTATATAATTCCAGAAGAGAGATGTGATTTTTTTGTTTCAGAAAAAAGAAAAAAAATCTGGTGGATTCAGTTGGATTTGATTCAAGAATTTCAAAGAGTTTGCGAAAAATATGGTCTGACTTATTTTTCTTCAAATGGAACTCTGTTGGGAGCTGTAAGACACAAGGGATTTGTACCATGGGATGATGATGTTGATTTTGTCATGCCGAGGGAAGACTACGATAGACTTGTCTCATTGTCAGAGGAGTTCAAATCCCCTTATGTTTTACACATGTCTGATGACAAAGGGGTGTATTTTAAGGATTTTCTCCGGCTGATGAATGTAAACACGACAGCGATTACAAAAAGAGATTATTTCAAAGATACAAAAAAAGGAATTTTCATTGATATTTTTGCATTGGATACAAGACCTTCTTCACAACGAGATTGGATCAAACAGAAGAAAAAAATCCTAAAATATAAGGAAATGCTTAATTTGACAGTGTATTATAATAGATATAAACACAATATGCGTAGAAGGATAATACATATAAAAGGGGAAGTATATGTTAAGATATTTGGATGGAAGAGGCTTCGTAAAAAGATGGTGGAAGCAAGAAAGAAATACTCGGATATAAAAACCGGGAAACTGTTTCAGGTAGTGCATGGAAACGATTTTATGGAGTATCAGGCAGAGTGGTTTGATGAATGTGTAGAATTACCTTTTGAGCACATTAAGATTCATGTTCCAGTTAAATATGATAAGGTATTGCATGTACTTTATGGAGACTATGAAGAGTTTCCTCCGATTGAGGAAAGAGGGGTTCATCATAAGATTTATTTTGATCCGGATAAGCCGTATGCGGATTATATAGGAAAAATATCGGAAGAAGAAGTTCTACGACATATGAATGATTATTGAGAGGATAATTTATGGATAACAGTATTTCAACAGATCAAAGAAACTGGAATAGCTTAGAAGAAATCTTTTCTGAACTTAATCAGAAATCAAATTATCTTGTGCTACGTAATTATGAAGCGTTTGATAATGATGCAGTTTTTCTTAAAGATCATGAAGATATAGATTTTTTGTGTGATGATGCCGATTTGATGGCAAGTATTCTTGATGCCAGACCCAGAAAAGAAATTCTTAACAGGCGTGTTCAGTTTTGGATAATCTATAAGAATGAAAAAATGAAAATCGACATCAGAGAGGTAGGTGATGGTTACTATGATAAAAGGTGGGCTCTGGATTGTCTGAATAAAAGACAGATGTCGACCCTTGGGTTTTATGTCATGGACCCGGATAATTATTTTTTTACTCTTGCGTACCATGCAATATTGCAAAAGAAAGAATTGTCTGAAGAGTATCTGGGCAGACTCAAAAAAATGGGGGAGAAGCAGGGATATACTATTTCATCAGAACAGGATTTGTTGAATCTGATTAATTCAGAGATGATAATACGGAAGGGGTATCACTTCACATACTGTCGGGATTTCACTGTGCCAAACAGATTTGAACTAGTTGATAGAAAGTATTGCAGAGGTAAAATGATATGGGTACTAAGACAGAGGATGTACAATATTCGCTGTCTTGTGAGAAAGGTTAGACAAAAGTTTTAGAGAATTTTATGAGAAGATATTTGAGGATCAGAATATATGGGTGAGAAGATAAAGGATATCACTGTTTTGAAATTGCATGATATGGATGTTGCCATTGAGTTGAATGACGGTAGCGCTAGTACACGTGAGTACAAAACGATCCATGTTCAAAGTGAGCGATTCAGACTGCAGTTGAAGGAATCACAGTATTTGCAGATTGCAGCTGCTGTAAGTGTGGCGGCAAAAAAAATCATGCAATATAAAGAGATAAAGGATGAATAGAGTATATGACCGTCAATGATATAATAAAAAAACTTGAGGATGAAGGACTGGTTTTCGCTGTACTAGATATGCCAGATCCTGTTCTAAGGATCCTCGTTGATCCTAAAGATAGAAACAAATTGCAGGAATTGCTCGGTAGATATGGTTGGAAAAGGACAAAGACCTATGATGATGAAAAATACCTTTATGGTATCGAGCATTTCATGCAATACGACACAAATGGTGTGAAGCTGGATATTAATTTCCGAATAGCCTGTCGCTCAACTCTAAATTCTGCGTGGGTTCCGCTGGACATGATAATAAATGAAGGAGCACTTCAAAGAACCCGAAAGATCAACGAGATCCCCGGACCGGTTCTTTCTGTTGAGGATACAATCTGTTATCTGGCGGCAAAAAGTGTATATACAGAAAAAGAGTTTCTTAAACCTGACAGATTACGATTAAAGAAAGAGCTGGACAGATCTGATGAACAGCTTTTAATGAATAAGATGAAATTAGTTTTTTTTAAGTTTTCAGGACAGATAATACAGATGATGAAAGACGGAGAATTTGAAGATATAATCCCATCGTTTTGGAAGTTTGCAGAGTACTGAGGAGGATTATGAGCAATCCGGGAGTATTAACATTAACCGAAAAGAGAATAGCTCCAAATAAGAGTTTCAGAGTGGAAGATAATCTTGGAGAATCAATTCATCTTCATTACAATGATATCCGAGTTGATCTAACGATTAAAGAGCTATTGTATCTTGGAAAAGAATCGGACAAGATTCTCATGGACAGAGTAAAAGCAAAGAATTTTAGGCCGGATGTTTTTGAGGGTAATTCCCTGGTAGATATTTCGGAATACCTTCTAGATCTGGAGGAGGTAAGATATGATGAAGTTTTTTTATCATCTCTACGGTATAAGGGTAAGATTCTGATCTGTGTTCCTGTATGGAGAGATCTATCAAAATCAAATATAGTAATGTCTGATGTGAAAAGACAGATTATTCTTTTTAATGATCAACCATATATCAGATTTGGAGCGGAATATGCTTCTTTTTTGTATAGAAATGATCCTGAAAGTAAGATTCAGGTGTTGCGTCTGATCTTTAAGGAAAATAAACATTCAGAAGATCCAACACCGTGGAAGACATTTCTTTTTAGATGGAATGGAAAAAGAATATCAGATATAGTTAAATCTTTCTTGCATCGAATTTAATAGGAAAGGATGAGGGGAAATGGTTGTATTTATAGGATTTTTTTCCACTATAATGTCCTTGTTTATTTACTTGATATGCTTGAAAATAAGGCGCTTTTCCGTTCGAAAGGGTGGTGCAACATTGTATGTAATGACTACCTTTATCATTCAGGAGTTGGTGGTTTTGTCCTTATGTGCTCTTAGGGGTATGTATAGTTTTAATGATGTGTTTCTATCAATTTATTTCTATAAAAAAATATTAATTATCAGTTTCATGGTTTGTGCGACATGGGGGATTTTTTGTGGATTAAGAGGAGTGGTTTTTACATGCTATCAAGTTTCCGGTACACAAAAGAGAGTTGGAAGCATTGAGTTTTATCGATTTGTGTTTAGCCTCATTGTTATGATCTTTCACGCATCCAGACAGATTAATAATTCGATCCCGTTCAAGAGTGGAAGATTAGGAGTGGAATTCTTTTTTGTTGTTTCGGGATTCCTGCTGGCTCAGAGCGCGTCAAAAATAGCGCACTCAGAATGTGAAATAGGAAGTGCATCATCCAGATATGCATTAGCAAAGATCAGAAGGTTCTTCCCGGAAGTATTGATAGGTTTTGCATTTGCTTTTATTGTCGAGCATATTAGATTGATGAATTTTAAGGTGTCTACTCTGGTCGTTGATATGATAAAAAGTGTTTTTCAAGTAATGCTTATATGGATGAGTGGACTTGAAACAGTATCTTTTTTTAATGTAACATGGTATATGTCAGTTTTGATTATTGTGTCCTTAATTCTTTTTCCTCTTGCTCTAAAAAACATAGATTTATTTCTGAATGTGTTTGCTCCGCTGATAACACTTTTTGTGATGGGATACTTATGTTTGCAGGATGGGGACCTCAAGGGTAATCTTGGAGAATACATGGGCTTTTTTCATAAGGGTATGTTGAGAGGGATAGGAGAAATGTCATTAGGATGTGTTTCTTATAGGATAAGTCTGGAATTGAAGAAAATGAGCTTTACACATAAGGGAGAGATAATCATTTCGATAATAGAGACTATTTGCTATGTCCTTCCAATCATATGGATATTTGGACATAATTCCTCAGATATGGATTTTATTTGTCTGTTTTTTATCGCTGTTGGAATAACGTTGTCATTTAGTTCTAAAGGAGTAATGCATAAATTATTTCAAAATAAAACAGTTTTATGGTTGGGACAGTTTTCATTTCCAATATATTTAGGACATACATATTGGGCTAAGTCGTTGAACAGTATTTTTCCGAATCTCAATTTGTTTCAGTCTATTGTTTTCTATGTTGTACTTTCGATCTTTTCTGCTACAGCTATTATGTGTTTGTCACAGATAACAAGGGAGTTTAAGGGGTGGAGTCAAATAAAGAACGAGTTGATATGTTGTGGACGAAATGAATGAGGCACAGAGAATATATATCATCACGACTGAAACAATGGAAATAATTATGTATTCAACTATAGCAGAACTATGTGACAGACTCCTGGTAAGCGGATATTTATCAATATAAAATAGACAAGTGAAAGTATAATTGCAGATATGCATCGGAACAGATGTCTTATTTAATTTGATTTATCTATACGGAATAGGAAGCATATAATGCAGTACAATTCATTTTTATTTATACTGCTTTTTTTGCCGATGTTTTTATTGGCTTATTTTGCGGGAAATAGAATCACTAAAAAGAGCGGACGCTGGCTGATAATACTGTCCGGATTGGCATTCTATTACTTTGCTGGGATGGAAGCATTTAGTCTGTTGATTATCAGTGTTGCTGTAAACTATGTTTTTGCACTGCTGATAAGCAGAAACAAAGCCGCTAAGTTGTTGTTTATTTTTATTCTTGCAGCAAATGTGGGGCTTCTTTTGTTCTACAAATACTGTGGTTTTCTAACTGCAGCAAAGATGATAGATCCTTCTGCAACGACAACTGATCCGGTGCTGAAGGATTTTGTTATGCCATTAGGTATAAGTTTTTTTACCTTTCAGCAGATAATGTATGTTGCGGCTGTTTACAGTAAGGAGATAGACAGAGTTGATCTGATAGATTATGCAGCATACATCATGTTTTTTCCAAAACTTATCATGGGGCCTATGGTGGAACCGGTTGATCTGATATCACAGATCAATAATCCGAAACTGCGAAAGATAAACGGGGATAATATTGCGAGTGGATTAAAACTATTTAGTTTTGGACTGTTCAAGAAACTGGTTCTTGCAGATACTTTTACACATGCTGTGACATGGGGGATTGGTAATATCGAGGTCGCGACGGCAGCAGACATGATCCTGACCATGTTATCATACACATTTGAAATATACTTTGATTTCAGCGGATATACCGATATGGCAATAGGCATATCAAAAATGATAAATATTGAATTGCCCATGAATTTTGACTCTCCATACATGGCAACTTCTATCAGGGATTTTTGGAAACGATGGCACATTTCTTTAACAAAGTTTTTTACAAAATACATTTATTATCCGCTGGGCGGGAGTAAACATGGAAAGATAAGAACATATGTAAACATAATGATAGTTTTTCTTATCAGCGGCCTCTGGCATGGTGCAAATTTTACATTTATTCTTTGGGGAGCGATACATGGAGGCCTTCAAGTGCTGGAGCGCATGTTTGATAAATACCTTGCGAAACTGTCAGATGTTGTTCGGTGGATGTACACTTTTGGAGCGGTTAATGTTCTGTGGTTACTTTTCAGATCGGAATCAATAACTCAATGGAATAAAATGATGTGCAAGATCCTGGCATTCCAGGATACTGCAATTAGTGATGAGATGATCGATTCGTTTGTTTTGCCGGAAACACCATTATTGTTTCGTGTTCTTCATCTGACTACAGCAGACGATCTTGTTAGAGGACTAAGTTTGTTACTGTTCATGTTTGCAGCTTTCGCAATATGCCTGATACCGGAGAATAATTACAGAAATCGGAATAAGAGAAATGCTGCCAATATGATCCTGGCTGCAGCTGCATTTGTGTGGAGCTTCCTATGCCTTGGCAGTGAGTCGGTTTTCGTATATTTCAACTTTTAGGATACTGATGCTATGAGATCAAAACTATGGATTATAGGATTCTTTATATGTACATTTTTTCCCTTGGCAATAGTTACTTCATGGGTGATCATAGTTGATCCGTATTTTCATTATCATAAGCCAAATACTTCGAAATACTTTTATTCTCTGTATAATCAACGTAGTCAAAACGATGGGATTACCCGAAATTTTGATTATGAGGGTCTGATCACGGGCACCTCTATGACAGAGAATTTCAAGACATCTGAGGCAGAGAGTATATTTGGCTGTGGTTTCATTAAAGTTCCATACTCCGGAGGAACCTATAAGGAAGTAAATGACAATCTTAAGGTTGCGTTGGAACATAATCCTGATCTGAAGATCATCATCCGCGGGTTGGATATGGGTAAATTTATCGAAAACAAAGATGCAATGCGAGAGGATCTTGGTACATATCCAAAATACTTATATAATATTAATCCTTTTGATGATGTTCAGTATATATTTAACAGAGATGTCGTTTTTAAGACTGTATATGACATGGAAAGAGCCACCGGTGAAGAAGGGTTTTCTCCAGGGATAACATCATTTGATTCCTATTCCAACTGGATGGAAGGGTATAAATTTGGCGTTAATTCACCAACAATGTTTCCGAAGGGTATACCGGAAACAAACAGATCTGTTGCACAGGTTGATCTTACGGAAGAAGAAAAAGAGATGGTTCTTGGAGATGTGAGGCAGAATGTCATCAGCCTTGCCAAAAAGAACCCGGATGTGACATTTTATTATTTTTTCACACCATACAGTGCTGCCTGGTGGCAAAGCCTGATAAATGCCGGTACATTTAATAAACAGATTGAGGCAGAACAGATTGAGATTGAAGAAATCCTAAAGGTACAAAATATCAAGCTTTATTCCTTTAATAATCTGACCTGGATCACTACAGATCTGAATAATTATAAGGATCGTCCGCATCATGGTGAGTGGGTAAACAGCCTGATGCTACGCTATATGAGAGAAGAAAAGTGTCTTTTGACGAAACGGAATTATAAAGAATACTTACAGACAGAGAAGGAATTCTACTGGTCATTCGATTATGAGGATTGTTTTAACACGCAGGAAGACTATGAGCAAGATTATTTTGCTGCAGCACTGTTGGATGAAGAAACATACGGAGTTAAACCATATCGGATCAGTCAATCGGAAATTGAAAAATCCATAAAACAGAATAACAAGTCAGACGGAAAAAGAATTATCATTAAAGATATCAGTGATTACCGATATCTGGTTAGTTATGGCAAAAAGATTAATGATTGCGGGCAACAGGGAATAGATATTTATGATGAGGAGGGAAAGACTGTGAGTCAGACTTTGGTGACTCCGCCGGATTCAGATGGAGAGTGGCATCAATATCTGATAGACGTGTCATCTCTTGAAGGAAAAGCGGAAATTGTATTTCGTGGTAGTTATGCCAGCCTTTCCGAAGTTGAGAATTCAGGACTTGTATTTAGAGATATTACCTTGTACTGATCGATCTGCAGGTTGAGATAAAGAATCAAGCGTAACAAACAACACCAAAGAAAGGAAATGATTTGGTATTTTGTTAAAGATACTGTAATATATGTATATGATAACATGACATATATTAAGAATCTTGAATTATAAAAAGGGGTAATAATGAACATAGGAGTGATCTTTGCCGGCGGTGCCGGCAGAAGGATGCACAGTAAGGATAAGCCGAAACAGTTTCTTGAGATGTACGGGAAACCGATCATAATCTATACACTTGAGTATTTTGAAAACTGTGATGATATTAATGCTGTGGTCATTGCGTGTATAGATGAGTGGAAAGAATATCTGAAGGGACTTTTGTATAAATACCGTATTTCCAAGGTCGAGAAGATCGTAAGCGGAGGAGAAACAGGGCAGCTTTCCATATACAATGGATTGTGTGCTGTAAAAGAAATAGAATATACGGATGAAACGATAGTGCTGATCCATGACGGAGTACGCCCGCTTATTACAAGCGAGCTTTTATCACGAAATATAGACTGCGTAAAGAAAAACGGGACATCCATAACTGCGGGAGCAGTGACGGAGACCATAGTTGAGATAGATGATGAAGGAAAGGTCAAGCTTGTTCCCGAGAGAAAATACTCAAGGGTTGCAAAGGCTCCGCAGTGCTTCTATCTGAAGGATATTTTAGAGGTCCACGAAAAGGCCCTTTCTGAGGGAAAAACCGATTATATCGATTCATGTACCATAATGAAAGCCTACGGAAAAGAACTGTATCTTCTTGATGGTCCGGCAGAGAATATCAAGATAACTACACCGGAGGATTTCTACATCATGAGAGCGATCATGGATATGCGTGAAAATGCACAGCTCTATATGGGGGATACCGACTCGTGAAGAACAAAATTCTGTTCGAGGATATTACAGAATCAAGAAAATCATATGGCAGTCTTTATGAGAGTCTTGCAGGAAAAAGAATCCTGATCACCGGTGCGACAGGATTGATAGGGTTTAATCTTGTTCAGTTTCTCCTGAAGGATACCGGTGATGGTATTCAAAAGCCCCAGGTTACTGTTTTGGTGAGAAACAGGGAAAAAGCAGAGAGACTTTTTGAGGGGTTGGAGTGCCTGAGTATTCTGGAGGGATCTATAAGAGACAAAATCCTGATAACTGAGAAACAGGACTATATCATACATGGTGCAAGTATAACTGACAGCAAAGCTTTTGTGGAAACACCCGTGGATGTGATTGACACAGCCTATGCAAGCACAAAAAATCTTCTTGATTATGCAGTTGAAACCGGCGCAGAGTCTTTTATATATCTTTCGAGCATGGAGGTTTACGGGGCTCCCGAAAGAGAGGATAGGATTTTTGAAAACTCGTCAAATAATATCGATACTATGAAAGTAAGGGGCAGTTATCCGGAATCAAAACGCATTTGCGAGAGTCTGTGTTGTTCTTATTATCATCAGAATGATGTGTCTGCAAAAGTTATAAGATTGACTCAGACTTTTGGGACTGGAGTAGACGAGAGTGATACAAGGGTATTTGCTGAATTTGCAAGAAGTGTAAGGGATGGCAAGGATATAATCCTAAAGACAAAGGGAGAGACAAAAAGGCAGTATCTTTATACCGCCGATGCGGTTTCGGCTATTCTTACTGTAATGCTGAAAGGGGAAAACGGAGAGGCATATAATGCTGCAAATGAGGGGAGTTTTTGCTCTATCTACGAGATGGCACATGTGTTTGCAGATGCATCCGGTGGAAAAACAGGTGTTGTGATCAAAGAAGAGGATCCTGTCAGATCCGGATTTGCACCCTTGCTAAAGATGAACCTTGCAACAGACAAACTTCAATCTCTCGGCTGGTCTCCACGATATAAAATGGCTGAAATGGTAGAGAGATTATGCAGGAGTTTTTCAGAGCTTTCCTAAGGAGGGTGTCAGGTTTTTTGGAGATGCTGTCTATGATTGTTTTCACGGTTTGTTTAAATGAACCTTTATTGGGAGTTAGATATAAAAAATGATCCGGAAAAAGAAGATTGCTCAGATTATTCTCATTGTGCTTATAATTCTGCTGGTTGTGCCTTTCCTGATGAATATTTTATGGGCCGTACCTGAAAGTGATGATTTTACCCAATACAGTCTGAAAAGTACTACTCTGGCAGGTGCATTTAATACGGCAAATAATACATATATGAAATGGAATGGCTGTTGGTCATATAATTTTGTATATTATATTTTTCATCCTCTGAAGTACTACGAGCCGGGTTCTCATTCAGTCGGAATCGCAATTGGATTTCAGTTTATTTTATTGATCATTGCAGTTGTGGGATTGGTTTTCTGCTTCGCAGACCACTTTTTGTCGGTAAAGGATACTGCAATAAAGCTGCTTATAAGCTTTATTGTACTTGTAATGGTACTGAACTCCCATATTTTTGGAGAGATATTTGGATGGTATGTCGGGTCAAAATACATGGGAGCGATCATACTGGAAATAGTCTGTCTGTTACTGGAGAAGAGATATATAAAACATAATGGCTTGCTTGCAGGTGTGTTGTTGTCCATTGTTGGCTTTATGGCTTGCATGATAGTCAATGTTGCAGTGCCGATTGGAAGCATTTATCTGATCCTGCTATACGACAGGTATAGGCGGGAAAAACCGGATCCCGGGAGGTTATTCATATATCTGATCCCATTCTTTTTTTGTGTTGCCGGGGGATTGGTTTATGTTTTGTCTCCGGGGAATTTTATAAGACAGAGTAGAATTGACTCAACAGGAATGCACCCGTTCAGAGGATTGATCTATACAGCGATAGATATCGGGATCTACACAGCAGATCTATGCTTTAATTATATAGTAGTATTTGGATTGCTCGCCAGTTTGGTTTTGGCTGTGGTTTTGACAAGAAAAAAGATATTCCGTGAGGAATATGTACAGCCTGTGATCCCGTTCCTGCTTTCCTATGCGATCAGTTTTTTGCTTGTTTATCCGGCTGCGACAGGATATGGAGATATCGAACTTCCGAACAGGATAATGTTTTTGCTGTATGTAAATCTGATCCTTGGATTGATGTACAGTTTTCTGAATTTGGGTGTTTTTATAGAAGTGAGGTTTGGCAGCAGAATAAGCAAAAGAGAAATTCTGTATGGAGTGATATTGCTTTTATTGGGTTTTTACTGTACAGCGGGAGACAGGGCTTACATCGCAAATACTCCGTATGTGAGACAGGTTTTGGATTACAAAAAGACAGTAGAGTATAATAGAGCCTGGGCTGATGTATTCACACAGATAATAGAATCTGATGAAGAGGATGTTGTGATCGATGGCAGTAAAAAATACCTGAAGAGCGGCTTGTTGGATTATCCATGTATTGAGGAAGATCCTGAGTACTATGTAAATAAAGCCGCTTCAAGATTTTTTGGAAAGAATTCCATCTCGGTAATGTATGGAGATGATTAGAGCTTTATTATACATGCAATCAGATACCGGATCCCATACAGATCTTTTCGACGACCGGAGAAATCATGAAGGACATATTATTTTTCATTGCTGTTGCGGGGATCAGCTACCTGCTTGTTGAGTTTCCGCTTCGCAGGAGCAGCATATTTTACATGGAAAACATCAAGGGTACCCTGGCAGGGTACTCTGTTGTTGCATTTTTGAATTCTTTTTTTTGTCTGATCACCGGATCGGTGAGAGTCACGCTTGCAGCGTTGGCTGTTTTTTATCTCTTTTTCTTGTTGCTTTTTTAATTCTAATTCTTTATTTCATTTTCGGCATAGTTAATTATTTCATATACAGATTTCACGGGGCTCCGTTTACGATCGGTGAACTGAAGAATTTCAGGACGGCCATGGCTGTAGTCAAAAGCTACAGATTTACGGTACCTGTCGGGTTGACGATCGAGATGGTGCTTCTTTTATCCTCTGCCATTGTACTTTTGCGGTTTAATAAGTACGGGACTTTTTCACGGTATACAGCTTTGGCCGGCTT
>CAMVDF010000017.1 GCA_947166195.1 uncultured Lachnospiraceae bacterium | reverse complement strand
GTTTATTCAGAAAGTGTTGCACTTGGTTGACAAACCAAGCAGTCCCCCTGTCACAAAAAACGCTTGACAAGTTAGCAACATCTAACTATTATTTGATTTGGGTTAGGAATATTTAACCATACTGATATCAGGAGGGAGATTATGATGCCGTTAACACTGGCTGACAGGGATGAGGAACTCATCATCAAGAAAGTCGGAGGAAATGGTGAGATGAAAAAGCATCTGGAGGATTTGGGATTTACCGCGGGAGGAAGGATATCCGTGGTCAGTTCGCTTTCGGGAAATCTCATCGTGAACGTGAAAGAATCAAGAGTCGCCATCAGTGAGGAAATGGCAAAAAAGATCATGGTTTGATGAAGGAGAGAAAAATGAGCACGTTAAAGGATGTAAAGGTCGGACAGACCGTGAAGGTTGTTGCGATCAAAGGAGTGGGTCCCGTCAAAAGAAGGATCATGGATATGGGTATCACAAAGGGAGTTGAGATCTATGTCAGGAAGCTGGCGCCTTTGGGTGACCCGGTTGAGATCACAGTTCGCGGCTATGAGCTTTCACTTCGAAAAGAAGATGCCGAGATGATCGAAACGGAAGAGATATAAGAAGAACAAGAGGAGAGAAAAAATGGCCACAAGAATAGCACTTGCAGGAAATCCGAACAGCGGAAAGACAACGCTGTTCAATGCGCTTACCGGATCCAACCAGTTCGTCGGAAACTGGCCCGGAGTCACGGTAGAGAAAAAAGAGGGAAAACTCAAAAAACATGAGGGAGTCACCATCATGGATCTCCCCGGGATCTATTCACTTTCCCCCTATACACCCGAAGAGATCGTTGCAAGAAATTATCTCATAGATGAAAGACCCGATGTGATACTCAATATCGTGGACGGAACGAATCTTGAGAGAAACCTGTACCTGACCACACAGCTGACCGAGCTTGGAATCCCGGTGGTCGTTGCCATCAACATGATGGACGTGGTTGAAAAGAACGGCGACAGGATCAACACCGAGGAGCTTTCAAGACAGCTTGGATGCAGGGTCGTCGTGATGTCGGCACTCAAGGAAAACGGTGTCATGGAGGCCGCCGAGGTGGCGCTCGGGATGACCATGGGAGAAAAGACCGTTCCCCAGCATGTATTCTCCGGAACTGTCGAGCATGCCCTGGCCCACATCGAAGAGGTGACGGTACATGACATGCCGGAGGAGCAGCAGAGATGGTACGCCATCAAGCTGTTTGAGCGGGATGAAAAGGTGATTGAAAAAATGAACCTTTCGCCTGAGACCAGGGAACACATTGAAAAGGATATTCAGACGGCGGAAAAAGAGATGGATGATGATTCCGAATCCATCATCACAAACGAGAGATACGTCTACATTTCTTCAGTAATAAAATCCTGCTACAAAAAGAAAAACGCCGGAAAGCTGACAACCTCCGACAAGATAGACAGGGTGGTCACAAACAGGATTCTGGGACTGCCGATATTTGCAGTTATTATTTTCCTGGTATACTGGATCGCCATGGTCGGCGTCGGCGCATCAGCCACGGACTGGGCAAACGACGGACTGTTCGGTGACGGCTGGCATCTTTTCGGCATAGGAAGCGCGGAATACGAGGCGGCGCTTGAAACCGACGAGGAGGCAGATCCTGCGCAGTACGGCATCTGGGTTCCCGGCGTGCCGGTCCTGGTGGAGGGACTTCTCAATGCGGCCAATGTTTCGGAAGACGGAGCGGGAGCCGTGATCAGGGGCGTGATACTTGACGGTATAGTTGCCGGAGTAGGCGCAGTCCTCGGATTTGTGCCACAGATGCTGGTATTGTTCTTCATGCTGGCTTTCCTCGAATCCTGCGGATACATGGCGCGAATCGCATTCGTCCTCGACAGGGTGTTCAGACGGTTCGGACTTTCAGGAAAATCCTTCATTCCGGTGCTTGTGGGAACCGGCTGCGGAGTGCCCGGCATCATGGCCTCGAGGACGATCGAAAACGAAAGAGACCGCAGGATGACAGTCATCACCACGACCTTCATCCCCTGCGGAGCAAAGCTTCCCTTCATAGGTCTGGTTGCGGGAGCGATCTTTTCAGGAAACGCTCTGGTTTCAACGAGTGCATATTTCATAGGAATGGCTGCCATAATAATATCGGGCGTGATGCTCAAAAAGACAAAGAGATTCTCCGGAGATCCGGCTCCTTTTGTAATGGAGCTTCCGGCATATCATATGCCCACACTTAAAAATGTGCTGCTTTCCATGTGGGAGCGCGGATGGAGCTTCATCAAAAAGGCGGGGACCATCATCCTGCTTTCCACGATCCTCGTATGGTTCTCATCCTTCTTTGGATTCACGGACACGGGCTTTCGGATGCTTGAGGAGGAGGAGATCGGTATGAGCCTTCTGGCTTCCCTCGGCAACATCATAGCCTGGATCTTCACTCCGCTCGGCTGGGGCAACTGGCAGGCGGTTGTGGCCTCCATCACCGGACTTGTCGCAAAGGAAAACATCGTTGGAACCATGACGATACTTTACGGCGGAGACGAGGCAGTATACGCAAACCTTGCGGCAGCCTTCACACCTCTTGCAGGCTTCTCCTTCCTGGTGTTCAACCTCCTGTGCGCACCCTGCTTTGCAGCCATCGGAGCCATCAGGAGAGAGATGAACAGCGCTGCCTGGACCTGGTTTGCCATCGCATACCAGTGCGGCTTTGCATATGCCATCGCCCTGATGATCTATCAGATCGGCGGTGTATTTGCGGGTAATATAAACGTTATCGGCCTTGTGGCTGCCATCGCTGTCCTGGCATATATGATCTATATGCTCTTCAAACCCTACAGGCCGGCGGCAGAAAAAAAGGCTGAAGCATAAATCATTTACGGCAGGGAGGTACACATGCCCGAATGGCTTTCGTACAACCTGGGGACTATTATAGTCTCGGTGATACTGATCCTGATCATAGCTGCCATAATAAGGTCGCTTGTCAGAAACAAAAAGGCGGGCAGAAACTCCTGCGGCTGCAACTGCAGCAGCTGCGCACTGCACGGCACCTGCCACAAAAAAACAGGTTAAAAGTTTTCCCCCATACTCCTTTTCTGTTGTAGAAAAAGCCGGCAGGCATCCGCCTGCCGGCTTTTTCAATGCCTGCGCAACAGGGGACGGTTCTCTGTTACACCAGTGTTCATCAGCGTTTCACGGGTTTTGCAGTGGCTTTTGAAACAGAGAACCGTCCCCGTGTTACACCCATGTCATCTTTCTTGAATGAGCACCTTCAGCCTGAGAAGTGGGACAGGGGACGTATCTCTGTCCCATTTTTATGTAAACATAGATTGCAAGAATCAGTGACTGAGGATATATGCTCTGTTCACGGCTCGTCCAGTTCTAAGCTCATCCGTCGTCTGATATACAAAACCGTCTCCGTCACAGACCTGCACAAAAAGCGTGCAGGTTGTGTACTCGACGGTTTATCAGCCTTGGATTCGCTAAGAACTGACGGCTTATTACTATGAAAACTTTGCGAGGTTCCTTCGAGCTTAGTTTTCTTGCAAGGCGAGGTACTTAACGAAGCAAGGTTGTATTACAACCGAAGCTGAGTTTAGTATCCGAGTTTGTTCACAGAACATATATCCTCAGTCACTGCCTATAATGGTTGACATAATTTTGGGACAGAGATACGTCCCCTGTCCCACCCCTGTCCCACAAAAAAGAACCCCCGCGTGAGCGGGGGTTCTTTTAACGATGCAATTTACAGTTTGAAGAAGGAGATGCTCTTGCTCATGTCCTCGTTGATGCGGCGCATCTCGGTGGTGGAATCCTGCGTATCCGAGCAGCTTGTCATGACTGTCTGGCAGGATGCTGCAACCTCCTCGGCAGAAGCACCGAGCTCTTCGGAGATGGCTCCCAGTTCGGAGGTGGAATTTGTCAGATCAACCTTGATGGTATCGAGCTTGCCGGCCATATCCCTGATGGTATCGATCTCGGTGATGGAGGCCTCGACTGATTCCGAAAGCTGGTTGAACTTTGACTGTGCATTCTCGATATCGGTCTGCTCTTTTGTGATCACTTCGAACACGCGGTTTGAAATGTTCACTGTGTCATTTGACAGAGCAACGATATTTTCTATTATCTGCCTGATCTCCTTTGCAGAGTCTGCGGAGGAATCAGCCAGGCTTCTGATCTCGTCGGCAACAACCGCAAATCCGCGTCCTGCCTCGCCAGCTCTGGCAGCCTCGATGGAAGCATTGAGGGAAAGGAGATTTGTCTGTGCGGCGATGGACTCGATGGCCTGGATGGCCGAGCTGATCTCGGTCATGGCATTGTTTGTCTCGCTGATCTTTGAGTTGATGTCGTTCACTGCCTGAACTGATTCGTTTGCGCCTGCATAGACCGAATTCATGCAGCTTGTTGCGTCGTTGTTTGCCTCCCTGATGGTGTTGGAGGTATTGTAGAGATTCTGTACATTTGCGTTGAGAGCTTCGATGTCATCCCCAAGCTCTACAGCCTTTTCGGACATCGTCTGTGCATTTTGTGCCACAGCCTGTGAGGTTTCCGCAACCTCGTTGATTGCCGTGTTGATCTGGGATACGGACTCCACATTGTCACGGGTCATGTCATCGACACTGATGATGGAATTGTTCAGTATGTCGGCAGCACCCTTGACGGAGCCCATGGAGGATGACAGCGCATCCTTGAGACCCTGGAAGGAGTGCAGCAGGCTCAGGCTCTCCTTCATATGCGTCTTTGCATTGCAGGTTGCCGTCACATCTCCGGTGCTCAGTCTGTCGAGTGATTCGGAGATGGTGATCAGAGGAACCGAAATTGGACGCTCTATAATAAAAACGAGTATCACAAAGATCACGATACAGACCATGATGGAAATGATGACCAGGTTACGGATGACGGTAACACCTGAAAGAACATCATCCTCATCGGCAGTGAGGACTGCGATATAGTGGTCGCCTTCGCCGATATAGTATCCTGCATATTTGCTCTTTCCCTTGTATTCATACTCGATGATGTCGGGATCGGGATGCTTGCCTTCGGCAAGACCTGCAACAAGGGTTTTCACTGCGGCATTTTCCACAGGATTTCCGATCTTCTGTTCATCGGGATGATGGATCATGGTACCTTCCCTGTCAACAAAATAGATATATGCGCTTGAAAGACCGAGGTCTGAAACGTCCGAAAGGGAAGAAGCAATGGGTCCTATGTAAAATCCGCAGCCGCAGAAGCCCAGAGGCTGACCGTCCTTTAATACGGGAGCATACATTGACATGATGAGCTGTCCGGATGCGGGGCTTGTCATGATACCGGTGTTGAACACACCGTCTGATGCACCGAGAATGTTGTCCTGCAGACCCTTGAGATTGTCGCCTTCACGAAGCTGCATTCCGATGACGGCTTCGGTGGGATGGGTTTTGACAACACTGTTCCAATCGGCAAGATACAGCCCCTCCCAGCCTTCCAGCTGACTGAAAAAATCAAGCGTATATTCCTGGGCTGCAGCAGCCTTTTCCGGATCATCCGGATTTTCCAGCGCATCCGTCAGCACGGGAGCCTCTGAGTAGGCTTTGAGTATCTCCTTGTTTTTCTTTACGATGATATCAAAGGATGAACCCGTGGCATCGATGACCTGAACGATGGAATCATGAGTATAGTTCTTGATCTCGGATTTGCTCTTGTTGATGGAGATGAGGCCGATGGTCAGTGAAGTGACGATTAGCGGGATCAGAGCAAAAAGAATGAGGGTCAGCCTCATGTTCAGGCCGCCTTTTTTTGTGCCTTTCGATGATCCTTTGTTTTTTGCCGTATTTTGATTCATAATGCCTCCTTAATACAAAAGATTTTATTATAGAAAATACTTATATAAAATTTTATCACCTTACCGCAGAAAAACAAGTACTTTTCGGAGTACATGGTTTTATGAGTCCGCAAAAAGAGGTAGAATGAGGACTCATCAGTTATTTTTAACGAGGTAAAAAAGATGGCTTTTGACGGAGTGACCGTACACGCGCTTGCGCACGAACTGAATGAGACTTTTACGGACGGGCATATCTCAAAGATCACCCAGCCTGAAAACGACGAAGTCCTTCTTGCGGTGAAGGTGCGGGAGGGCGGCACAAAAAGGCTGCTCATATCGGCGTCGGCATCCATCCCCCGCGCTTTTATTATGGAGGATAATAAGACCGCCCCGGCTATGGCCCCGGCCTTTACCATGCTGCTTCGAAAGCATCTGCAGGGCGGCAGGATCAAAAGGATATACCAGCCCTCCCTTGAGCGCATCATCAATATCGAAGTGGAGCACAGGGACGAGATGGGGGATCTGCGGACAAAGACCCTCATCGCGGAGTTTATGGGAAAGCACAGCAATATCATCTTCATCGACGATAAGGGAGTGGTGATCGACAGCCTGAAAAGGGTGCCGTCCACGGTCAGCTCCGTTCGTGAGATACTGCCGGGCAGGGATTATTTCATTCCCGAGACCGTTGCCAAAAAGGATCCCTTAAAGGAAACGGACCGGGACGGTTTTATTATGGAGGTTTTTTCAAAGAGCGGCAGTGTGATGAAGGCACTCTACGGCTCCTATACCGGGATCTCGCCGGCGCTTGCGACGGAGCTTTGCGTCAGGGCGGATATCGATCCGGATATGTCAACGGCTTCCGTGGGGGTGGACGGGAGGTTTTCGCTTTTTGAGGAATTTTTGCCGATGATGGCTGCCATCAGGGAGGATTCCTATCTGCCTTCGATCATCTTTGACGGTGGGCGGCCGGTGGATTTTGCGGTCTATGAGGGGCAGATGTACAGGGATCTGGATGTGAAGGTCATGGGATCGGTGTCTGAAGCGGTGGAGGCGTTTTACCGCGAAAGGGATCTCTATGACAGGGCGAGGGCCAGGTCTGCGGATCTGCGCAGGATCGTGGCAAACGCCATCGAAAGGACATCAAAAAAGATCGACATACAGTCAAAGCAGGTGAAGGATACGGAAAAAGCCGATAAATACAGGCTGTACGGAGAACTCATCAATACCTACGGTTATTCGGTCAAAGACGGTTCCGCTTCCTTTGAGGCTGAGGATTATAATACGGGAAAGACGGTGACGGTGCCTCTTGACAGGGATCTTTCCGTTCACGAAAACGCGAATAAATATTTTGAGAGGTTTGCAAAGCTGAAAAGGACCAGGGAGGCAGCTTCAAAGCAGCTTGAGGCCTCGAGGATGGAGCTTTCGCATCTGCAGAGCGTACTGACGTTTCTTGATATGGCAAAGACAAAGGAGGAACTGGAGGACATCAGGGATGAGCTTGTGAATACGGGCTATATCAAAAAGCATGCCGGGAAGGGAAAACGCAGGGAAAAAAGCGAGCCCATGCATTTTGTATCCACCGACGGCTTTGATATCTATGTGGGCAGGAATAATATTCAAAACGACGAGGTGACATTTAAGATCGGAGGCGGCAGCGACTGGTGGTTTCATGCAAAGAAGTATCCGGGCTCACATGTCATCATGAAGACGAAGGGGCTTGCCACAAAAGATATACCGGACCGGGCCTTCAATGAGGCGGGACAGATCGCAGCATATTTTTCCAGCGCCAGGGAACAGGAAAAGGTGGAGATCGACTACCTGCAGCGCCGGGATGTGAAAAAGCCGGCAGGGGCCGCACCCGGCTATGTTATCTACTACACAAACTATTCCATGGCCATCAAACCCGGCCTTCCACAATAACAGGTGTGTGGGACAGGGGACGTTTCTCTGTCCCAAACAGGTGTGTGGTGTGGGACAGGGGACGTTTCTCTGTCCCACTTTTATGTAAACATAAGTCGCCATGCCGGAAGGTATATGTGCTGTTCACGGCTCGTCCGGTTCTAAGCTCATCCGTCGTCTGATATACAAAACCGTCTCCGCCACAGACCTGCACAAAAAGCGTGCAGGTTGCGTGCTCGACGGTTTATCAGCCTTGGATTCGCTAAGAACCGACGGCTTATTGTGAACATCACATATATCTTTCGGCACGGCTGGGCGCCATTTCGTTTAACATATGGGACAGAGAAACGTCCCCTGTCCCACCGGTTTTGTGGTTGACATAAAAGTGGGACAGAGAAACGTCCCCTGTCCCACTTGTGGAAAAAAGCGGTTTTGTGATAAAATACTATGGCTTATATATATTAATATTATGAGGTGACGAATATGGCATTGATGGAAAAATGGAGAGAAAAGGCATATTCCCAGAGTACGGATGCGGGAACGCTGCGGCGTTTCTGGGATGATTATTTCCTCAAGGAAAAGGCGATATATGAGCAGCTTCTGAAGGAGCCGGAGAAAGCTGTTACGGGCACGGTGAAGGAACTTGCCGATAAATACGGCATCACCGTTATGGAGATGACGGGATTTTTGGACGGCATCCAGGAATCCCTGAAGGAACCCAACGATATAGACAATCTCGAGGAGGATTCAAAGGTCAGCCTTGATTTTGACAATGAAAAGCTCTACAGGAACATGGTGGAGGCAAAGGCGGAATGGCTCTACGGCCTTCCCGAATGGGATGCCATATTTACAAAGGAAAAGCAGGAGGAGCTCTACAAGCTCCAGAAAGCTTCGCATACCTACAAAAGAGAAGAAAAAAAGATAGGCAGGAACGATCCCTGCCCGTGCGGCAGCGGCAAAAAGTACAAGAACTGCTGCGGCAGAGCATCCTGACGGGTCAGACGCGGACAGCAAAGAAATGGAGGAGATTATGAAGATTACATTAAAGGACGGTTCGGTAAAGGAATATGCATCCCCCATGAGCGCATATGACATAGCACGTGATATCAGCGAGGGGCTTGCGAGAAATACATATGCCGTTGAGATCGACGGCGAGAGGATGGATTTCAGGACGGTCATCGACAGGGACTGTACATTGAACATCCTGACTGCAGATGACAAGGGCGGTCTTGCAACATTGAGGCATACCGCATCCCATGTGCTGGCCCAGGCGTTAAAGCGCCTGTATCCCGGCATCCAGCTTGCGATCGGACCCTCGATAGACGACGGTTTTTATTATGATGTTGACTACAAGGATCCCATCACAGAGGAGGATCTTGAAAAGATCGAAGCCGAGATGAAAAAGATCGTGAAGGAGGATCTGAAGCTCGAGCGGTTTGAAATGGAAAGGCAGGCTGCCATCGACTATTTCAAGGAGCAGAACGAGCCCTACAAGGTGGAGCTGGTGCAGGATCTGCCCGAGGATGCAAAGATCAGCTTTTATAAGCAGGGCGAGTTCACGGATCTTTGTGCCGGTCCGCATATCATGTCCACAAAGGGCGTGAAGGCTTTCAAGCTCATGAAGCTTGCCGGCGCCTACTGGAGGGGAAATGAGCATAATAAGATGCTCACCCGTATCTACGGCACGGCATTTCCGAAACAGTCACAGCTTGATGACTATCTGTTCATGATAGAGGAAGCAAAAAAGAGGGATCACAGAAAGATAGGCAAGGAGATGAAGCTTTTCATGTTTGCCGACGAGGGTCCCGGTTTTCCCTTCTTTCTTCCGAACGGCATGATCCTTCGAAACGAGCTCATGAAATACTGGAGAGAGGTGCATTACAGGAACGGCTATCAGGAGATAGAGACCCCCGTGATGCTGAACCAGTCGCTGTGGATCACCTCCGGACACTGGGATCATTACGGGGAAAATATGTACACCTCGCAGATCGATGAGGAGACATTCTGCTTAAAGCCCATGAACTGCCCGGGTTCCATCCTCGTGTACAAGAATCAGCCCAGGTCCTACAGGGAGCTGCCTTTAAGATTTGCGGAAGTGGGTCTTGTGCACCGTCATGAAAAGAGCGGGGCACTGCACGGTCTCATGAGAGTCAGGGCTTTTCATCAGGATGATGCCCATGAATTCATCGCCATGGATCAGGTGGAGGATGAGGTCAGGCATATAGTGAAGATCGTGGATGAAGTGTATCAGAAGCTTGATTTCACCTATCACATAGAGCTTTCCACCATGCCCGAGGATCACATGGGTTCCGATGAGGACTGGGAAAAGGCTACCAACGGCCTCAAGGATGCTTTGGAGCACATGGGTCTTGATTATGAGATAAATGAAGGCGACGGAGCCTTTTACGGACCGAAGATAGATTTCCATGTGGAGGACTGCCTGGGCAGGACCTGGCAGTGCGCTACCTGCCAGCTTGATTTCCAGCTGCCCCAGAACTTCGAACTGAAATATATCGGAGCCGACGGAGCAGAGCACATGCCCGTCATGATCCACAGGGTGGTTTTCGGTTCGGTGGAGCGTTTCATCGGCGTGATGATAGAAAACTACGCCGGGAAGTTCCCGACCTGGCTTTGTCCCGTGCAGGCAAGGATACTGCCTATCTCGGACAAATTCATGGATTATGCGGGAAAGGTCTGCGAAAAGCTCAAAAATGCGGGTATCAGGGCCGAAGTTGACGAGAGAGCAGAAAAGATCGGCTTCAAGATCAGGGAGGCTACCCTTGAGAGGATACCTTATATGATCATAGTCGGCGAAAAGGAGCAGGGGTCCGGACAGATCTCGGTGCGTTCCCGCTTTGCCGGCGACGAGGGATCCCAGGATATAGATGCATTTATCAAAAACATCAGGGCAGAGATCGACGACAGGGTGAGGAGACCCGAAAAGGAAGCGGAGAAATAATTGAAGTGGAATATTGATTTTGAGATCGCGGCAGCGGTCATCGATCTGATCTTCATATACTTCTTTTTCAGCAAGAAGCATTTACCGACAAGGAAAAACAGGTATTTCGTTTTTTCTCTTATTATCGTGAGCTTTGTGACGGTGCTGGACATCCTTTCCTCCTACATGGATTCGAACTGGCGCAATTATCCCATGGCGATGCTGCACCTGATAAATGTGCTGTTTTTTGTGTCATCCGCCATGCTGATGCTGTCTGTGTTTCTGTATCTGCTGGCACTTTCAAACAGGCAGGATATGATAAAAAAGCCTGTTTTCATACTTTTCTGCGTGCCCTTCCTCATGTCCATGTTTCTGGGAGTGGCAACGCCCTTTACCGGCTTTTTGTACTGGTTTGATCCGGTTGAGGGATACGTTCACGGACCTGCGTTTCTGATGGAGTTTCTCCTCAGTTCGTTTTATCTTTTGATGTCGGCGGTATTTGTCATAGTATACCGCAGGGTCATGAGCACTCTGCAGTTTCGCAGTGTCGTGTTCTTTCTGATAGCAGTTGCATCCGGAGTTGCGCTGCAGGCTCTCCTGTTCCGCTGGACGCTTCTGGCAAATGCCGTGACCAGTATCGCCATCGTGGTCGTGTATCTGTCGCTGCAAAATCCCGATATGTACATAGACAAGGAGACGGATCTTTTCAATCTTGATGCATTCAACGAGATAGTCTCGGAGTATTCGACGGACGGTACCAGGTACGATCTCATCAATCTGAACATCAGCAATTTCAGGATCACCCAGTCTGTCTATGGCACCGAAAGGGCAAATGAAGCCCTGCGCCGGGCCGTCACCTATATCCAGACCATGTACGACAGGGCCTATATCTTCAGGATCTCCTCGGATAATTTTGTATTGCTCGACCTTTACAGATCCGATTTTGAGAATACGGCAAAGGTGATCAGGGACAGATTCAGGGAGCCCTGGAGGGTGGATAATAACGACATCATCTTTTCCGTTTATTCCACCTATGTTCCCTACGAGTATGTGGGAAAGGAACTCAAGTCCACGCTGAAAAACCTTGAATACATCCGCCACAAGCTGACGCATACCGAGACGGAGCTTGTCATCAACGAGGAGATCAGCCGGAGCATTGAAAGGGATACCGCGGTGGAACGCGCCCTTGAAAAGGCTATCGATAATAAAAGCGTTCAGATCTATTTCCAGCCTATCTTTCATACAAGGGAGGCAAAGGCCCAGACAGCCGAGATCCTGGCCAGGCTTTTCGATGAGGAGGTGGGTTTTGTATCTCCCACGGAATTTGTCATCAAGGCTGAGGAGAACGGCACGGTGGTAGAGCTTGGCAGACAGATATTTGAAAAGGTCTGTATTTTCCTTCATGAAAATGATATCGAGCAGTACGGCATAGAAAAGGTCAGCATAAACCTTTCCGTTTACCAGTGTATGAGGGAGATGATGGCGGAGGAATTCATGGAGACGGCGGCAAAATATGAGGTTCCCATGACAAGATTCCTCTTTGAGATCGTTGAGACCGCTACTACGGAAAAGGATTTCTATGTCAGGAAAAATATGGACAAGCTCATAGCCGCAGGATCGGAATTCATACTGGATGACTACGGCATAGGCTATTCAAATATCGTCAATGTCTTCAGTCTGCCCTTCAGGTTTGTCAAGATGGACAAGTCCCTGGTGTGGACCTATTTTGAAAGTGATTCCGATGTTCTTCCGGACGTCATAGAGACCTTCAGAAACCAGAAGGTGGCCATCATCGCCCAGGGTGTTGAGTCAAAGGCCATGGCAAGACGTCTGCAGATGATGGGCTGTGATGCCATGCAGGGATTCTATTTTGCAAAGCCGGTTCCGGCAAAGGATTTCATCAGGCTCATGAAAGAAAAGAACATCGAAGGCGGATTCGGTATCTGAAACCGGGTGTTGACAGGACGGGTAGGTTTGTGTTATCTTATCATTCGTGTTTGAACAAAGCAGAGTTCTACTCTCACCCTGTGGCCTTCGACGAAGAGCTTCAGGCGTTTATCATTTTTGATTGATTGAGGTGGATATTCTGCGCGGATATCCGCTTTTTTATTATACCTTGCAGATGTCCGCAGCATGTGTTTTGTATCGGAGGAAAAAAAGATTAGCGATTTATTTATCAATGAGCAGATCAGGGACAGAGAGGTCCGCGTGATCGGAGAAAACGGAGAGCAGCTTGGCATCATGCCCACAAAGGATGCGCTTTCCATGGCCGAGGAGGCGGGACTCGATCTGGTAAAGATCGCGCCAACCGCAAAGCCGCCTGTTTGCAAGATCGTTGATTACGGCAAGTTCAAGTATGAGCAGGTCAGGCGCGAAAAGGACGCGAAAAAGAAGCAAAAGACCATTGAGATCAAGGAGATCAGACTTTCACCCAATATTGACACAAATGACCTCAATACAAAGGCGAATGCAGCAAGGAAGTTTCTGACGAAGGGCAACCGCGTGAAGGTGACCTTAAGGTTCCGCGGCCGTGAGATGGCCCATATGTCCGAGAGCAGACATATCCTTGATGATTTTGCAGAGCTTCTTTCCGATATTTCGGTCGTGGAAAAACCTCCGAAGGTCGAAGGCAGGACCATGACCATCACACTTGCAGAAAAGAAGTAAAAACATAAAACAGCAGAACAATATCTGATAGAGGAGGAAGAGATCATGCCAAAAATGAAAACGAACAGATCGGCAGCAAAGCGCTTCAAGCTGACAGGAAGCGGAAAATTAAAGAGGAACAAGGCTTACAAACGCCATATTCTTACAAAGAAGTCACCCAAGGTAAAGAGAAATCTCAGGAAGTCAGCTATTGTTGATTCTACCAATGTAAAGAACATGAAGAAGATCCTTCCTTATCTGTAAGGGAGTTTCAGGTGATCGTAGAGGAGCCGGTGGGTTCCGGACAGTAAGGGTTTCAAGGTTGGACTGTAACTGGATTTTAACACGAATGGTGTAGAAATGAGGTAATGATATGGCAAGGATAAAAGGCGGTGTAAACGCAAAAAAAAGACATAACAGAGTATTGAAGCTGGCAAAGGGCTACAGGGGAGCACGCAGCAAGCAGTACAGGGTTGCAAAGCAGTCCGTGATGAGGGCTCTGGCTTCATCCTTTGCAGGCAGGAAGCAGAGAAAGAGAGATTTCAGGTCTCTGTGGATCACCAGGATCAATGCTGCGGCACGCATGAACGGATTGAGCTACAGCAAGTTCATGTACGGACTGAAGCTTGCAGGCGTCGATATCAACAGGAAGATGCTTTCAGAGATGGCAGTCAGTGATGCTGAGGGCTTCAAGACCCTGGTAGAGCTTGCAAAGAGCAAGGTTGCATAATAAATGATCTGCCGTTTGACAGAATGTCGGATGTGAGATAAGATGATAGGCGGTTGTTCTGATCGCAACGATCGTGAAGGACCGCTTGAAAGCAGGAGTGGCGGAATTGGCAGACGCGCAGGCTTCAGGTGCCTGTGGCCGCAAGGTTGTGTGGGTTCAAGTCCCATCTCCTGCATTATCAAAAAAGAGGTACGACCGCAAGGGTCGTGCCTCTTTTTTGGGGTTCGGACACGGTCCGAACCCTCGCAGCGAAGCTGCGGTGGGTTTCCGCTTCGCGGACTAGGAAAACGCTTCGCGTTTTCCGTCGCAAGTCCCTGTCATCTTTCCTCCGGGGACTAGGAAAACGCTTCGCGTTTTCCGTCGCAAGTCCCTATCTCCTTGTGGGACACAGATACGTCCCCTGTCCCACCACCCCTGTCCCGCTTCTTGACAATTTTGCTGCTGTTAAGGAAAAAAAGACAGGATCAGCTTTTTTGTTGAAAGAGGGGAATGAAAAATGAGTATGAGTTCAATGGGATGGCGGTCGAGATACTGGGCGGAAACAAGGGTGACTATTCCATAGTGCACCCCAATGACGATGTAAACATGGGACAGTCCACAAATGATGTTGTGCCCACTGCGGGAAAAATGACGACCATACGGCTTTTGGTAAACTTAAGGGTTCAGATGCAGGATGCGGTACCCATCAGTCTCGGACAGGAGTTTCAGGCCTACAGTGATTCGGTAATGAGAAATATCGGCAGGCTTGATGCTGCGATAGAGGAGATGAGAACCGTCAATATGGGCGGTACCGCCATAGGAACCGGCATCAACGCCGATGAGGAATACATATCAAAGATCATTCCCGCACTGAACAGCGTATCAAAAATGGATCTGAGGCATGCAGGAGATCTCATAGATTCAACCCAGAACCTGGATCCCTTTGTTACGGTTTCGGGGATAGTAAAAGCCTGCGCCGTGACTCTTTCAAAGATAGCAAATGATCTTCGGCTGATGTCATCGGGGCCAAGGACCGGCTTCGGAGAGATAACTCTCCCTGCCAGACAGAACGGCTCATCGATCATGCCGGGAAAGGTCAATCCTGTCATTCCGGAGGTTGTAAACCAGGTCGCCTTCAATGTCGTAGGAAATGATATGACGATTGCTCTTGCCGCCGATAATGATATGCTCGACAGGGATGTGTATTATTCAAGATCGCACTGAGATCAGACAGTAGAAGGCAGCAAAAGCAAGATATAGATATGATCAGACCGCAGAAGCCGGCCGGGTAAGAAAGGATAGATCATGCGTCATATCGGATCAGAAACGTACTGCGGTTAAAGCTCATCGTGGTCAGATGACGGCTGCCGTAATCTCTTTTTTCAAGATAGGAGGCAACGGTGTAGGCTGAAAGAGAAGTGGAGCTGATGTCTTCATCAGCCATGTTGAAGGAAATGCCCTCATCCTTTGTTATTATCTGCACGCCATCGGGTTTGAGAAAAACCGTGCATTCGCAGAGTATCGCACTGTCCCCGTTCATCTGTCTGATGAACATATACATTTCCTCGATCAGCAGGGCGGCCCGGCTTACGGTCTTTTTGTCCACACCCTCTTCCTTCAGGAATGTCTCCAACTCTCTTTGAGTTCTTATTATATCCTCAGGCTCCGTGACCAGATCAAAGATGCGGCTTTTTTCTTTTTCGAATATGACCGAAAGGAGAAGGGGACAGTTCTCTCTCCCGTAGCGGACTGAAATGTAAATGAGGAGAGCAGCGAGGGCCAGGGCCGGTGCCGCGACCAGACCCATAAACATACCTGATATACCCCAGATCCCGCCCATCACAAGGACAAGAGATATACTGAAGAGAAAATCTCTGAGGGCGCATGCGACCAGGCCGAGAGCGATCTTTTTGATGACCAGATAGTAGGAGGTAAGAAGGTACAGGAGACTGACAAAAACAGAACCGAGGGCGGTCAGCCTGACACCGACTACTATCCAGTAAATCAGATCGGGCCTTGAGACATCAAGTATTGAAGGAACAAAGGGAGCAAGGATCATCATTACCGCCGTGACCGCGATCCCTTCGATAATTGCGGTTTTTCCTGCCAGCCTGTAGGTGGACCTTAAACCGTCGGGGCTCTGCTCTCCGGCATAGACACTGAAGATGGGGCAGACCGCTTCACCGATGCCATCGAAGAGCAGCTGGAACTCGCGGCTTAAGATGACGACCGATACAAGGATCAGGTAGTCCGGTCCGAAGTGTGAAGTCACATAGATATTCAGCGCTGCGGTAAATGCGGCGAGAAAAAGATAGGAACTGGAGTCAATGATACTGTAACGCACAACGTCCTTCAGCAGCTGAAAAGAGAAGTACAGGTTAAAACGAAGAGAGTTGTTTTTTTTCGTAAAGTGAAACAGAAAGATCAAAATAGAGATCACATTGAACAGAAAGGATGAAAGGGATATGCCGCGGATCCCCATGAAACGGCTGAGCACAACGGAAAAAACGATGTTGCCTATACCCTGTACGGAATTTGCTATGTTGGAGACGGTCACATCTCCGTCGCAGTAAACGGAATCTCCGATGATCATCTGCAGGGGCATGACCAGAATGGTAAAACGCATCCAGGAAAGATATCCCGAAGCATGGTTTCGGATCTCATCCGAAAGGTGGCAGCTTTGCAGATAGACATCACCGAAAAGCCACGTAGCCAGAAACAGGACAAGCCCGCAGACAACTGACATAAGGAGGCCCAGACCAAATATCCTGTCCGCCTTTTCCTTGTTGAATTTTCCCATCTCGGTTGAGTAAAGGATGGGTACGCCAAGGGCAATGACCGAACCGAAGAATGCGGAGAGTGAATAGATCGGGGTAACCACCGTGATACCGGCGACGGCTTCGCTACCCAAAACGAAACCTGCGATGATCTGGTCGGACATCAGCAGCAATGAGACCACCATCATGGTCAATGTGCCGCCCAAAAGCATGGATAGGTATTTTTTCGACATCAGATTCCGATGCTTTGACGCCATTTTTTTGCCCCGCCCTTTCTATTGGGCATTTTACATCACCGGATACGGCGATGCAAACAAAAAGGGTTATACTCTCGACTTGCGGGACGTAAAAAAGTATAATAAATGATGTGTGGAAAAAAACGACAGGAGATAAACAGAAAGATGATAGTATCAGCCAACCAAAATGAAATACCGGAAGCAGTAAATCACATACGCTAAACACTCAGGAAAAAGAAGCAGGGAAGTGACGATCGCGGCCCTCTGACTCTGGGAGCCCTGTTTGCCGGTATTCTGGCAGGCATATTGCTGAAGCTGGGAGTTCCGGAGGGGCACTGGTATGATGCAGGTCTGCACAAATGTCACGGGTGATGTTGCAGTTATGCTTATAGTGGCACGTTCCGAAGGTCTGCTGGACCTTGACGTATACAACAAGGGTAAAAAGAGTTGATGTACAAAAAACGGAAAGGAGGAAAACACTGATGAAAGAAAAGAAGAAACTCCCTCTTGCCACACAGATCTTTATCGGGCTTGTACTGGGAATCCTGGCAGGTCTTCTGCTGCAGAGCCATGCGGATATCGCAGATGCCTATATCAAACCCGTAGGAACCATATTCCTCAATCTGCTGAAATTCATCGTTGTTCCGATAGTCCTGTTCTCGATAATGTCGGGCATTATTTCCATGAGCGATATCAGGAAGGTCGGATCTATAGGTATCAAGACGATAGTGTATTATATGTGCACGACTGCTGTCGCCATAGTGATAGGACTGGCAGGCGGCAATCTGTTTAAGCGGTTTTTTCCGATACTGGAGACATCGGATCTCAGCTATGAGGCCTCGGAGGCCACACCCTTTATGGACACCATCGTAGGCATCTTCCCGTCCAACTTCATTGCCCCTCTTTCGGAGGCCACCATGCTGCAGGTCATCGTGATGGCGATACTTATCGGGTTTGCTGTCATACTTGTGGGCAAAGAGGCTGAGCCTGCCGTAAAAGGGATCAACTCGTTCAATTCCATATTCATGAAGTGTATGGAAATGATCCTGAAGCTTTCTCCCGTCGGTGTGTTCTGTCTGATATGTCCCGTGGTGGCTGCAAACGGTGCAGCGATCCTCGGATCTCTTGCCATGGTCCTGCTGACTGCCTATGTATGCTATTTTGCCCATATGCTGATAGTATATTCCATCGCGGTGAAGACTATGGGAGGGATGAGCCCTCTCGAATTCCTGAAGGGCCAGCTTCCCGCAATGATATTCGCATTTTCGAGCTCGTCGAGCGTAGGCACGCTCCCGATCAATATGAAGGGCTGCGAGAAGATGGGCGCGGACAGGGAGGTCACGTCATTCGTGCTTCCGCTCGGGGCCACGATCAATATGGACGGTACAGCGATATACCAGGGTGTTTGCGCGATCTTTATCGCAGCCTGCTACGGCATAACCCTGACACCGTCACAGATGCTGACCATAGTCCTGACCGCAACGCTGGCTTCCATAGGTACAGCGGGTGTGCCCGGTGCGGGTATGGTCATGCTCGCCATGGTATTGGCATCGGTTGGGCTTCCCCTTGACGGTATAGCTTTGGTTGCCGGTGTGGACAGGATATTTGATATGGGAAGGACCGTCGTGAACATAACCGGTGATGCATCATGTGCGATCATCGTTTCAAATCTTGAAAGGAAAAAAGTGAAGAAGGCAGATGCTTGATTATCTGATCATATGTCCGCTTGTGTTCGCAGCGGGGTTTATCGATGCCGTAGCGGGAGGCGGTGGGCTGATATCGCTTCCCGCTTATTTCATTACCGGGCTGCCCGTACATAACTGTGTGGCCACCAACAAGATGAGCGCTTTCATGGGTACATCCGTCACCACCGCAAAATATGCAAAGGATGGCTTCATCCCATGGAAGATCGCTGCCTTTTGCATACCCTGCGCTTTTCTCGGATCGGCAACAGGCGCCAATGCCGCGCTTTTGCTGCCGGACAGGGTGTTCAGGATCGTTCTGATCATCGTCATTCCTCTGACTGCGATCCTGATCCTTACAAAAAAGGACATACTGGACCCGAAGAGATCGTATCCGGAAAAAACAACGATAGCGATCTGTTCTGCAAGTTCTTTGCTGATCGGGGTGTACGACGGATTCTACGGACCGGGAACGGGAACCTTCCTTTTGCTGATGCTCACCGCTGTCGCGGGAATGGAGCTTAATGATGCGAACGGTCTGACCAAGGCCGTGAACTTTTCAACAAACCTGTCGGCTCTTGCAGTGTTCCTGATGAAGGATCAGGTCATACTGCCTTTGGGTATCGTGGCAGGTCTTTTCAATATCGCAGGAAACTATATCGGAGCGTCACGTTTTGAAAAAAACGGGTCAAAAATAGTCAAGCCGGTGATGATCTTCGTGCTGGCTGCTTTTTTTGTAAAGCTTCTGATCGAATTTGCCGGGAAGTGATGTTTCAGTGGGACAGGGGACGTATCTCTGTCCCGCAATTATGTGTAACAACGGTTCTCTGAGTGTAACAGGGGACGGTTCTCTGTTACGCCGGTATTCATGGGCGTTTCACGGGATGATACCCTTGCCGCGATACAGAGAACCGTCCCTCTGATACACCTCTGATACACGGGGCTTCGTCATACGCCCCGCGGAGAAAAGCAAAAATCGAAATCCCGAGGGTTCACAGAGTGGAAAGGACGGGATATTTCGCCGCACGCCCCGCGGAGAAAAGCAAAAATCGAAATCCCGAGGGTTCACAAAGTGGAAAGGGCGGGATATTTCGCCGCACGCCCCGCGGAGAAAAGCAAAAATCGAAATCCCGAGGG
>CAMVDF010000016.1 GCA_947166195.1 uncultured Lachnospiraceae bacterium | reverse complement strand
CGGGGGATCTGTTGATGTCGGCGGCTCGATAGAAGCGGGCGACTACAGCTCAGACAGCGCATTTCTGATTGAGGATACCGGGGAAGACGTACAGTACAACGCCGGCGTCCCGATGGATACGCTTCAGGATGCCATGAGCTCGGGCGATACCAAGACCCTCGAGAAGATCGCGAGTCTGGGAGCTCTGACCGGCAGTTCCACAACATCGGGATCAGGCATAGGCGGCGGCGGAGCGTACCGCGGCAGTCCTGACGACGAAGATGAGGATGACGAGGACTACTATGACCTGCAGCTCGATGAGGGCGACGCCGATGAGGTCGAGACGGACGCTGACAATTCAGAACGCCCGG
Organism: uncultured Lachnospiraceae bacterium; assembly: GCA_947166195.1. GTDB lineage: Bacteria > Bacillota > Clostridia > Lachnospirales > Lachnospiraceae > NK4A144. The sequence continues at coordinate 20,867 of CAMVDF010000016.1, read as the reverse complement.
GTCGTCTGATTGCGGCGAACGCTGACAGGGTACAGGAGTATCTTGACTCCATGACCCAGGTTGAAAGCCCGACCGGCTCCGACGGCGAGCTGGCAGTCGCCGCTTACATCGAGACGAAGATGGGCGAGATGGGATATACCGTCCAGGAACAGGCATTTCACGAGGGAGTTCTCAATGAAGACGGGGTGGACGCCCCCGGCGTCAACATCCTCGCTGAGCGCGGAGCCAACTCACAGACGAACCGCAAGAGGGACATCTTCCTTGTTGTGACACATTACGATTCCAAGAGATCGCCGGCGGAGGATGATCCTTTCGCGAACGACAAGTCAGGAGCCGCGGCCCTGATCGAGTCAGCGAGGATCCTGTCGGAGGTTGTGACCGATACGGATATCTGCTACCTCTTCCTGTCAGGCCAGGAGGACGGCGGATACGGAGCGCAGAACTTCATAGCGTCTCTGAGCCCTGACAACCGTTCGCGCATTTCAGGAGTTCTGTCAGTTGAACGCGTGGGGTATGATTCGGATACGCCGTATGTTCTCAAGACTCTGACCGGGGAGCGCAACGCTATCGGCGATATAGTCCAGAAGCTCGGCATCACGAATGACGCGCACCTGGCTCTTCAGGAACCGGCTGAAGATTCCGATGAGGATGACGGAACCTGGGTCGGAGTAGGTGAGAGCTCGGACGGCTATATTGACGACAACACCGCGCAGCAGATCGCCGCCGAGCAGGCCGGAGGCGGAGCCGCCGACGACCATTCGATAGATATCGATACGAGCGAGTTCCTCGAGGATTCGGGTGAGGATGCGGAGGACGGCGATATGGAGCTTGATGAAGCCGAGACCGAGGGCGAGCCGGTTCCGATGCCGAGCGCGTGGAGCTATCTCAAGGACAGCTCGCCTACCCTCACATGTTTCGCCGGTGAGTCATTTACGACAGTGGGCGTGAGCCAGTACATGCCTCAGCTCGACTCTGCGAGCTACAAAGAGACGATAGCGCTCGGACTTGCGGATACGACGCAGGGGGCTGTAGAGCAGGCCAGTGAGCTGATGGCGGGGCAGGAAGGTGACACCCGGGAAGGAGCTGCTCAGGGAACAGTTGAACTGCAGGCTTCAAACCTGACAGGTTCTTCAGATGAAGTATCGGTTACACTTGATGACGCGCTGTCCCTTGAGGGCGGTTCTGAAGAAGATGGAGCAGAGGTTGGAGAGATTGAACAGTATGACGCTGATTATCCGGTCGTTGACGCCTCGCTCGTTGCGGATACAACGAACGTGATCGCCGCGGCTCTGGCGCAGATCATGGATCCGACAACCTGATACAAGGAGACTGAATTGATATGAGTACTATGAAGCTTACCCTTCTTACGGATTTCTATGAACTGACGATGATGCAGGGGTATTTCAAAACAGGGCGGAATCCAAAGGTCGTGTTTGACGCTTTTTACCGCAGCAATCCCGACGGCGGCGGTTATGCCATATGCGCCGGGCTTGAGCAGGTGATCGACTATGTCAAGAACCTGACGTTCGACCAGGTGGATATCGATTATCTGCGCTCCACCGGGGCATTTGACGAGGACTTTCTGGAGTATCTTCTGAAGTTCCGCTTCTCGGGAGACATCTGGGCTGTTCCGGAGGGGACGGTCGTGTTTCCGAAGGAGCCGCTTGTCAAAGTGACCGCTCCGATCATGGAAGCGCAGCTGATGGAAACGGCGATCCTGAATATTATCAACCACCAGTCCCTTATCGCGACAAAGGCTGCCCGTGTGTGCTATGCCGCTCAGGGCGGCGCGGTAATGGAGTTCGGCCTGCGCCGCGCACAGGGCCCTGACGCGGGAACCTACGGAGCGCGTGCTGCTATGATCGGAGGCTGTGCCGGAACCTCCAACGTACTTACCGGACAGCTCTTCCATGTGCCGGTTCTCGGAACGCACGCACACAGCTGGATCATGAGCTTCCCGAGCGAGTTTGAAGCATTCTGCACCTACGCCAGACTCTACCCGGACAACTGTACTCTGCTTGTTGATACTTATGATACGCTTCGTTCGGGGGTGCCGAACGCGATCAAGACTTTCCGCGCTATGGCCGATGAGGGCATCACTCTGAAAAAGTACGGAATCAGACTTGATTCGGGAGACCTTGCGTACATGTCAAAGAAGGCGCGGGCGATGCTTGACGAGGCGGGCTTCACAGATGCGACTATCACGGCCAGCTCAGACCTCGACGAATATCTGATCCAGTCTCTCATGGCGCAGAGGGCGGCGATAAACTCCTGGGGAGTCGGTACAAACCTGATAACCTCGAAGGATACGCCGGCTTTCGGCGGAGTATATAAGCTCGCGGCGATCGAGGATGAGAACGGGAACCTGATTCCGAAGATCAAGCTTTCCGACAACACCGAGAAGATCACCAATCCGTGGAGCAAGAGGGTCTACAGCAGCTACGACACGCCCATCCACAAGATACGGGCGGATCTGATCTGCCTGGATGATGAACAGTACGATTCCGGCCAGGATCTGATCCTGTTTGATCCAAAGGAGACATGGAAGAAGACTAAGCTCCATGGCGGAACATATGAGATGCGTGAGCTTCTCCGGCCTGTCTTTATCGGAGGTGAATGCGTCTATGAGTCGCCAAGCGTCATGGAGATCCGTGATGTCTGCACGCGGGAGAAGGAATCCCTGTGGGATGAGACCAAGCGCTTCGTCAACCCGCATGATATGTATGTGGATCTGTCAGACAAGCTGTTTAAGATCCGTGCCGAACTGCTGGAGGAGATGAGTCTCAAGCAGCTGGGATGAAGTATATTTCAGCCGATTTTGAAATCTGTGAAAAATGTGCTTGCATTGGAGACGAGTTGCGTTTATAATGTCATTTGTCGCGGGAAACCACGGCAGATGAATAAAGGGGTATAGCCAAACGGTAAGGCAGCGGACTCTGACTCCGTCATTTCAAGGTTCGAATCCTTGTAGCCCTGCGAGAAAAAAGGTCATTGCCTGTTACGGACAATGACCTTTTTTGTACCTGTTTTTTCAGTTCATTCCATGATACTTCGTGCAAATTCTGCCGCAGCTTTGAGATCTGCCTCATTTGGTCTTCCTTTGTGCAGCCCCTTGAACTCACCCTTGCAGTGAAATTCCTTTTCCATCATGGGGATCCCGACCCTGTCAGCTTCCGCCTTTACCTTCCGGTATGTGGAATTGAGCATGGCTGCGGATCCGAAATTAACGATCTTTCCGACCTTTTTGCTGTCAAGGGATCTCACAAACGCTCTGACCTCGGGATCGATGGTAAATGCATAATATGAATTTCCGAGAAAAAGGATATCCACTTTTTCCTCTACGGGAGAGCTGATGGGAAGCGCCTCCACTCCCAACTCCTTTGCCATGGCCTCGGCCAGCCTCTTTGTATTGCCTGTTTTTGTATAAAATCTTACCGCATATGTCATGTTCATACCTCCTTAATATGCATTCATTAACATCATTTCAGGAATTTTCCAGAAACCTGTACAACAGTCTGTAAAGCTCGGCTGCTTCCTTTTCATTCAGAGGAGATCTGCATCCTGCCATTTTTGCCGGTATATCCCTGCACTTTTCCTTGAGAGCCTCGCCATCTTCCGTGATGGAGATGATGGTTATCCGCTCATCTTCTTTTGAACGCTGTCTGCTCACATATCCTGCTTTTTCCAGTCTTTTCAAAAGAGGAGTCAGGGTTCCCGCATCAAGATACAGAAGTTCTCCCAGCTGTCCCACACTCACGCTTTCCCTTTCCCAGAGAACCATCATCACGATGTATTGGGTGTATGTCAGTCCAAGCGGCTTCAGATAAGGAGTATAGCTTCCAACGATCTTTCTGCCGCAGGCATACATGGGGAAACACAGCTGGTTTTTCAATAATAACTGCTCATATTCCTGTGCCATTCTGTCACCTCATTTCCACACTTGTTTTGTACTATTATATTTTGCACAATATACTTTGTCAATAGAAAAAGCGGAAATATCCGCTTTTTCTGACTTTTATCCTTCAAGCATGGATTCACATATATCGCAGATGAAGCATTTTTCATCATCATCCCACCGAAGCTTTCCCTCCTCACAGACGGGACAGATACCTCCGTATTTTGAGTTCCAGACATAGTTTACCTTTTCCTCTTCCGGCTCCTTTGCTTCATCATTGATCAGAAGCTTTGCCGCGATCTCCTCCGGTGTTTCCGGAGCCCTGAACTGGGTCGCCCTTGCCAGCCTGTAGGTCTGTTTCAGATTGATATATTCATTTATTGACGGAGTGATGGTCAGTATCTCGCATCCGCACCGCGCCGAGCCGTCTTTCTGGATAGTCACATGAAGGATCCGTCCTTTGATATAGAAGGTTTTTTTGAGGACTTCGTCCGTGAAATGTGTGTAGATGAGCCTGTGCATCAGGTTTTTTTCAGCGAGCCTCACATCCACATTTGCCCCGATGCCAGTCACCGAGATGTCGTTGATGTAGCAGGGATATTTTCCGTTCATGAGACTGATGGTACAGTCAGCCTGTATCCCTACGGGGATTCTCACAGCTCCCCTCCTGTTTTCGGGCACACTTTCATCTTTTGAAACAATGGCATATCGCTCTTTTTCGCCATATTCATGTATTATACTGACATTATTCCATATGTGAGTGCGTCCTGAGGCCTGGTTCATATAATGGATCGCAAAATTCTCACATCTGTTATCGAGATTGAGTGTGCTTCCCGCAACCACTATGGGAGGTATGTAAATACCGTCTTTTTCTTCTCTTTCCTTTGGTTCAATGGATGTAGTGAAGTTGAACTTCCTTCCCGACAGAAAGAAGCTTATAACGATGTTTTCGGTTTTCGGGATCTCCCAAAGATACATAGATCTTCCTCCGATACTCAAAACGCAGCCGAGCAACGGTCTTATTATACACGTTTTTCATATATATTTACAGAGACATTGAAGGGCATCAGTATACAGGATTGTACGGAACAGAAGGTTTGTGGTATAGTATAGCGGTATTTGTTGTAGTATTACTTTTTTGAGGAGGATAGTTATGAAAAAAACAATAGCTTTGATCATGACGGCGATCCTGGCCCTGTCATTTGCAGGCTGCGGATCTTCAGGAAATGCCGCATCGGGTTCATCTGTAAAGACGGTTACGGGCGGAGTGCTTACAATGGCGACAAACGCCTATTTCCCGCCTTATGAATACTATGATGGTGATAAGATAGTCGGTATCGATGCGGAGATCGCAAAGGCGGTAGCCGACAAGCTCGGACTTGAGCTGAAGATCGAGGATATGGAATTTGATTCCATCATAACCTCCGTGGCTTCCGGAAAGGCGGATATCGGACTTGCGGGTATGACCGTGACCGAGGAGAGAAAAAAGAATATCAATTTCTCTGATACCTATGCCACAGGTGTTCAGGTTGTAATAGTGAAGGAGGATTCCGACATAAAGTCCGTGGATGATCTCTATAACGGAAAAAAGATCGGCGTACAGCTTTCAACTACAGGTGACATCTACTGTACGGATGATTTCGGACAGGAAAATGTTGAGGAGTACAGCAAGGGAAATGATGCCGTGATGGCGCTTGTTTCCGGCAAGGTTGACGCGGTTGTCATCGATAATGAGCCCGCAAAGAACTATGTTGCCGCAAACGACGGACTTCGGATCCTTGATACGGAGTATGTGACAGAGGAGTATGCAGCTGTCATCAACAAGGAGAACACCGAACTTCTAGATGCGGTGAACAAAGCTCTGCAGGAGCTCAAATCAGAAGGAAAGCTTGACGAGATCATTTCAAAGTATATCAAGTCGGAGTAAGAGGTTCGGATGAACGGTTTTGGCGAAAAATTCTATCAGGATTTCATACAGGACGACAGGTGGAAGTTTATAGTCAACGGACTGAAGATCACACTCATCGTTACGGTTTTTGCTCTGCTGATCGGCGTGACGATAGGCATACTGGTCGGTATCATCAGATGCGCCCATGACCAGCAGTCCGGAAAAGAGCTGACAGGCTTTAAGAAGGTGGTCCTGAACATATTGAACGGTCTGTGCCATGTATATCTGACCGTGATCAGAGGAACGCCTGCTCTGGTCCAGCTGCTGATCATGTATTTTATCATCATGGTGAGCGCAAAATCCAAGGTGCTGGTGGCGGTCCTCACTTTTGGCATCAATTCGGGAGCGTATGTGGCAGAGGTTTTCCGCGGAGGGATCATGTCGGTGGACAAGGGTCAGATGGAGGCCGGGAGGTCTCTGGGTCTTTCCTATGTCCAGACCATGACAAAGATCGTTCTGCCCCAGGCCTTCAAGGCATCTCTGCCTGCTCTTGTAAACGAGCTCATAACCCTTTTGAAGGAAACCTCGATCTGCGGTTATATAGGCCTGAACGAGCTGACCAGAGGCGGCGATATCATCAGAGGCACCACCTTTGATGCATTCCTGCCCCTCATAGGTGTCGCACTGATATATCTTGCGATAGTGCTCCTCATCAGTTATCTGTTTTCATTTGTGGAAAGGGGGCTGCGCAAGAGTGATCAGCATTAAGGATCTGAAAAAGAATTTCGGAGATAACGAGATACTCAAAGGTATCAGCTATGAGATCGACAAGGGCGAAAAGATAGCAGTGATCGGGCCTTCGGGCTCCGGAAAGTCCACATTCCTTCGATGCATAAATCTCCTTGAAACACCCACTTCGGGACAGATCTTTTTCAACGGGGAAGAGATCACCTCGCCTGAGACGGATGTGAACAGGGTGCGTTCACACATGGGAATGGTCTTTCAGCATTTCAATCTTTTCAATAATCTGACGATCATGGATAATATAACCCTGGCGCCTGTCACACTGAAACTGAAGACGCCGGAGGAAGCAAAGGAAACAGCACTCACACTCCTGAAGAGGGTGAACCTTTCCGACAAGGCGGATGCATATCCGTCACAGCTTTCCGGTGGACAGAAGCAGAGGATCGCCATAGTCAGATCCCTTGCCATGAATCCGGAGGTCATGCTTTTTGACGAACCCACATCAGCCCTGGATCCGGAGATGGTCGGAGAAGTGCTTGAGGTCATCCGTGAACTTGCCGAAAGCGGTATGACACTTGTAATAGTCACACACGAGATGGGCTTTGCAAGAGAGGTTGCCAGCAGGGTCCTCTTTGTGGATGAGGGCATAATAAAAGAAGAAAACGAGCCTCAGGCTTTCTTTAACGATCCAAAGGATGAAAGACTGAGGGAGTTTCTTTCAAAGGTATTATAGGCCGCTTGCGAGGATGTTTTGCAGAGCCTTGCTCCGGCTGAGGAGGAAGGCCAGAAGGATCTTTACAAGATCGGGTATTATAAACGGTATCACACACCAGCCGAGTATCACGGAAAGAGAAGCAGGTGTGTCGGTACCGTTATTATATACATAATAAAACCATGCGGTTCCGAAGGCATAGCAGGCAAAGAGCCCCAAAATCATGGAAGAGACGGAGGAAACAGTGCGGTTCATTTTCGGGATATGTTCAAAAGCCCACATGATCAGGGCTGTGGCGATAAAGCCGATGATGTATCCGCCGGTGGGACCGAGGATGGTCCCTATACCTCCCTTGAAGCCTGAAAAAACGGGAAGTCCGACAATTCCCAGAAGGATATATATGAGAACCGACAGGGTTCCGCGTTTTCCGCCAAGCAGAAGCACTGCAAGAAATACCGCAAAGGTCTGCAGAGTGAAGGGCACCGTAAAGGGTATCGATATCCATGAGCATATTGTGATGATGGCAGCAAAGATCCCGATGAATACTATGTCTTTTGTTTTCATTTTTCTGTTCCTTTTCTTTTTTGTTTTCTGATTATATAATGATACAAACTTCGAAAGTTCAAACGGTACTATATACTGAAAGGAGGAGGTTGTCAACCCTTCAACACAAATAGGGTGACAACGAGGAACACATGGCGGAAATGAAGGAAATGACCATAGATGAGTTTGCAAAAGTGCTCTCATCATCTGAACCTGTTCCGGGAGGCGGGGGTGCAAGCGGGCTCGTGGCAGCCCTTGGGATGAGTCTTGGAAACATGGTTCTTGCCCTGACCACCGGAAAGAAGAAATATGCCGTTCATCAGCAGGAGATAGAGGAAAGCATGAAAAAAGCGGATGAGCTCAAAGAAAAGCTCCTCCTTTCAATAGACAGGGATGCGGAGGCTTTCGAGCCTCTTTCAAAGGCATATTCTCTTCCAAGGGAAAGTGATGAGGAAAAGGCATACAGGGATGAGGTGATGAAAAAAGCTCTTGTCACGGCCAGTGAGGCCCCTCTTGATCAGATGAGGCTCATATCCGATGCCATGATTCTGATCCGGAGGATATCAGAGATAGGCAGCACTCTTGCCATAAGTGATGCCGGCGCTGCCATCCAGTTTGCCTTTGCTGCACTGAAGGCTTCATCGTTGAATGTGTATATCAACACAAAGCTTATGAAGGACAGAAAGATCGCGGAAGAGATGAACGAAAGGGCCGATTTGATGATCGCTGAAGCGGAGCAGATATATGAGGAGACATATACAGGAGTGTTGTCGATGATAAAAGGAGGAGAGTGAGATTGAGTGCGGAGATATTAAAAGGTATTGATGTTGCAAAGTCGATAAACGGATCGATTTTGGAAAAGGTGAAAAAACTTGACGGTATGGTCCCGCGTCTTGCCATAGTACGTGTGGGCGAAAAGCCTGACGATATCGCCTATGAAAAAGGGGCGGTAAAAAAGATGGAGAAGCTTGGACTTGAATACTCGCTCTATTCCTATCCGGGGGATATTACAAATGAGAGATTTATGAATGAATTTGACAGGATAAACAGGGATAACGAGATAGACGGTATCCTCCTGTTGCGTCCCCTGCCCAAACATATAGATGAGGAAGCAGTCACGGAAAGGATCGATCCTTACAAGGATCTTGACGGTATTTCGCCTTTCAATATGGCAAAGGTATATGCGGGAGATGAAAAGGGGTTTGCGCCCTGTACGGCGGAGGCTGTGATAGAGTGCCTGGACTATGCCGGGATAGATCTGACCGGAAAAAACGTCACTGTCGTGGGCAGGAGCCTTGTCATAGGAAAGCCGCTTGCCATGCTTTTGATCAAAAGAAATGCCACGGTGACGGTCTGTCATACAAAGACAGTTAATATTGAGGAAAAATGCAAGAATGCGGATATAGTGATCGCGGCGGCGGGATCAAAAAAAATGATAAGATCCGGTTTTGTTTCCGATGGTGCCGTTGTGATAGATGTTGGTATCAATGATGACGGGCAGGGAGGTATCTGCGGAGACGTGGATACTGAAGGCGTACTCGAAAAAGCATCTCTGGTAACCCCTGTTCCCGGAGGAGTGGGTTCCGTGACAACATCGGTACTTGCAAAGCACCTTTTAAGGGCTTCGCATATCGGTTGAAAAGAAGTCGGGAGTATCCTTTCTGTACATATCAGACAGCTTTTTGAGGATGCTCTCGTTGTGGCGGGCCCTCCTTTCCGTCATGGAGATTATCCTGGCTTCGTCCGAAAGGGTCAGCCTGCCGTATCTCATGTGGCATACTGTCATGAGAACGAGCACCAGATTTGTGCAGATGATATTGTCAAGTATTCTTTTGATGAAGCTGTAATCCTCGTAGGTGGAAAGATATTCCCGCTCAAGGCTGTATCTGATATATGTATATATGTGCGGAACGATCTGAGGATCGTCATTTACGAGCTTTTTCAGGGCATCCTCGAATCTGTGCTGCGCCTTCATCGGAGACAGCCCTCCGAAATACCGGAAATAGGATCTGAAGAGTTTATAAAAATACGGAGAATAAAGCCTCATCTCATCCTTGTAAAAGGAGGCGGATATCATTTCATTTATAAGAACAGCGGGAAGGGGGAGGTTTTGTATCTTTATCTCCCGCTTACGCCGGCTTTCGCTGATATTTAAGACTTTGTCATGATCGTCAAATGCAATGTTCATTGCATCGGTAAATATCCCGTCAAGGGAGTACAGATCTTTTCCTTCGCCGTATTCAAACAGCTTCATCAATGCAGTTCTTGATCTGTCAAGCTCTGCCAGAAATAATGTATCATCATTGTTCCCATACTGGGGTCGGTCGATCTCTTCTTCTGAGATTACAGGTGTAGGATCATATTTCGGATCCAGGAGCATTTCACATACATGAGTGCATGCAGGGTCCAGGTGAAATTCCGTGAAGGGGCCGTAGTTTCTGATATCCCGGGGAAATCTCCGGCAGATTTCGGGCATCAGGTCTTCCCCGTGTTTTTTCTGTATCGAGCACAGACCCTTTGGGGTCATCAGTGGACAGACTATGGATTTCCGTGAAAAGTATGGCATGGTATCGTCGGTCTGCATGAAGGTTCTTATTATGAAACCCTCAAGGCCCTTCATTTCCATATATTTCTGGACCGTGTCATCGTCGATGTGGATACGCCAGCCTCTGCAACAGTTTTCGGGACAGTCAGAGGCCGTACATATGAAATTGTCATAGATGGAAGTTTTTCTGATCTCCATATCGTTTAATAAGGCGGATTTTCGGGATTTCCGAATACCATTACAAAGCCCAGCTTGTTTCCGAGTGCACATTCGTCATACAGGTCTGCCGAGATGTAGGTCAGGCCCATGCCGCTGTCGATGATCTCAAAGCCCTTCAGGGTACCGTAGATGTCCCTGTCAGTTTTCAGTATTGCTATCATATGGTCCGCATAGCCGTCTTTTGCTCTTTTCCAAAGCATTGATGAATCAACACAGACTCCGGCTGTGAGGCCTTTGTCTATGATATCGCCTAGCTCGTCGCAGTCTTTCGGTCCAAAGAGAGCTGCACAGTTGGCTGTGCCGTGAAGGTCGTTTAAGGCGGCAACCGATATGAATATGCCCTCTGCACTCATGCCGTCACCGGGACTCCAGATACCAAGCCTTGATGCCAGGTCCAGTGTCTCTGTCAGGGTACAGCCGCCGTCATTGTTGAAAGTGTTCAGGCAGTTAATCATGGTCATGGGCGTGCAGGCACCGTGGAGCGGAACTCCCTGATAGGAATAGGAAGACATCCTGTAGTACAGGGTCAGAGGGGTATCCTTTCTTTGCGAAACCTTCAGGTCCTTTATCCTGTCGGAGGATATGGAGATCGTAAGATTTGCGTCTGCGGATGCTTCCGGTACTGCGGAGGTTTTGTATGATTTTGCGCTCTCGTCAAGGGTTATGGATATACCTTTGTTTTCCATATTTTCGAAAAGTTCGTCAAAGGTCTCTCCGCGCGGTGTTCTGATCAGAATATCCGGGGAGATGGTATTTACCGACGGGACCGATATCGCCGGCTTTTCAAAATCCGGGACGGGGACATTATCCCGGGAAATATCTATATCAATTTTTGGAGTCGTTACGATCACTTTGTTGTCGGAAATGGCGTATCCTGAGGAGATCCCGGCGGAAAACGATTCATGGATCACCCCGGGAGTGGCATTTTTGCCTGCAGAGCACCCGGAAAGAGCCACGCCAAGGACCGATATTATTATGATGAGGCATGTATATCCGTATCTCATCAGCATTCTCCATGTTCTCAGATTCTTTTTTCAATATAATATCACTTTTGCCTTTACTTTTTTATTATTTTTGGTATTATAGTAGAACACAACATATTGTGGCTGACGGATATCATACAGACTATATATAGAAGAAACTGTATGAAGGATGTTTTATGCCGGAAAGGCCGCAAAAGAAGAGAAAGCCGGAGGAGTTTTTCAGAAATGGGAGAAAAGGTAAGCATTAACGTCATCAAGAGAAACGGACAGGAGGTCAGTTTTGATATCACAAAGATCGTGAATGCGATAGTCAAGGCGAACAAGGAGGTCGACAGGATCCATCAGATGAACGAATACCAGATCCAGGCCGTTGCCGACAATATCGCAAGCGAGGTCAAAAGTTCTTCGCATGCCGTTAATGTTGAGGATATCCAGGAACTTGTGGAACGCGGCATCATGGAGATGAGAGGCTTTGAGGTTGCGCAGAAATATGTGCGTTACCGCTACAAGAGGAACCTGGCCAGAAAGTCAAATACCACGGATGACGGCATCCTTTCGCTCATCGATCAGGCAAACGAGGAGGTCAAGCAGGAAAACTCCAACAAAAATCCGGTCATCAACTCGACACAGAGAGACTATATGGCGGGTGAGGTCAGCAAAGACCTGACAAAGAGGGTCCTGCTTCCCGAGGAGATCGTGAAGGCACATGAGGACGGTATCATCCACTTCCATGACTCCGATTATTTTGCGCAGAGGGAGCACAACTGCGATCTGATAAATCTTGAGGATATGCTCCAGAACGGTACTGTCATCAGCGAGACACTCATCGAAAAGCCGCACAGCTTTTTCACGGCCTGCAATGTGACCACCCAGATCGTGGCCCAGGTCGCCAGCAACCAGTACGGCGGACAGTCCTTCACGCTTTCACATCTCGCTCCTTTTGTGGATATCAGCAGAAAAAAGATCAGGGAGGAGGTCATAGCCGAAAGAAAGGAATGCGGTGAGAACCTCGACGAAAAGATAGTCGAAAAACTCACCGAGATGAGGCTTGCCGAGGAGATCAGGAACGGTATCCAGACCATCCAGTACCAGCTGATAACCCTCATGACCTGTAACGGACAGGCGCCCTTTGTGACCATGTTCATGTATCTGGACGAGGTTCCCGAGGGACAGACCAGAGAGGATCTTGCTTCCATAATAAGAGAGGTCCTGCTCCAGAGGATACGGGGTGTCAAGAACGAGAAGGGCGTTTGGATCACACCTGCATTCCCGAAACTCATATATGTGCTTGACGAGGATAATATAAATACGGATTCAAAATACTGGGAGCTCACGAAGCTTGCGGCAAAGTGTACCGCAAAGAGGATGGTCCCTGATTATATAAGCGCGAAAAAGATGCGTGAATACAAAAACGGGGATGTTTATCCCTGCATGGGCTGCAGGTCGTTTCTGACACCGGATACAGCAGGTATGAATCCTGACGGTTCGCACAAATACTACGGCAGATTCAATCAGGGTGTTGTGACCATCAACCTGGTGGATGTAGCCTGCTCCTCAAAGGGCGATATGGATAAATTCTGGGAGATATTTGACGAGAGGCTTGAGCTCTGTCACAGGGCTTTAAGATGCAGGCATGAGAGGCTCAAGGGAACCGTGTCTGACGTTGCGCCCATACTCTGGCAGTATGGGGCCATAGCACGGCTGAAAAAGGGAGAGACCATCGACAGGCTGCTTTACGGCAACTATTCCACCATTTCGCTTGGCTATGCGGGGCTTTATGAGACCTGCGTGAGGATGCTGGGAAAATCCCATACGGATGATGAGGCAAAGCCTTTTGCCCTCAAGGTCATGCAGTATATGAATGACAAATGCGCGAAGTGGAGATCGGAGGAGAACATCAGTTATTCTCTCTATGGCACACCCATGGAATCCACGACCTATAAATTTGCAAAATGCCTGCAGAAAAGATTCGGAGTGATAAAGGGAGTTACGGACAAAAACTATATCACCAACAGTTATCACATCCATGTGACGGAGGAGATCGATGCCTTCAGCAAACTGAAATTTGAGTCGGAATTTCAGAGGCTGTCACCCGGCGGGGCCATAAGCTATGTTGAGGTCCCGGATATGCAGAACAATATCCCGGCAGTGCTTTCGATCATACGGTTCATCTACGATAATATAATGTATGCCGAACTCAATACCAAGAGTGATTACTGCCAGGTCTGCGGTTATGAGGGCGAGATCAGGATAACAGAGGATGATCACGGAAAGCTCATCTGGGAGTGCCCGAACTGCGGGAACAGGGTTCAGGACCAGATGTTTGTGGCACGCAGGACCTGCGGTTATATAGGTACACAGTTCTGGAACCAGGGGAGGACGCAGGAGATCCGTGACAGGGTTCTGCATATGAGCGTGTCATGAACTACGGAAGGATCTTTTACTGTGATGTTGCAAACGGAACAGGGTGCAGGACCGCTCTTTTTGTCAGCGGCTGTACCCACCACTGCCGAGAATGCTTCAATCCCGAGACCTGGGATTTTAATTTCGGAAAACCATTCACAACCGAAACAGAAAATGATATCATAGAATCCCTGAGGCCGGATCACATAGAGGGACTGTCAGTCCTTGGCGGTGAACCCATGGAACTTTCAAATCAGGCTGTTCTGAGGCCTTTTCTTGAAAGGGTCAAAAAGGAGGTCAGCCACGCATCTGTCTGGATCTATTCCGGATATACCTTCGAGGAACTGACTGATACCGGAAATAAAAGATGCCACGGTGGTGATACCGCGGCAATTTTAAGTCTTACGGATATTCTTGTGGACGGCAGATTTGAGATCGAAAAAAAAGACCTGACGCTTGCTTTTCGCGGCAGCTCAAACCAGAGGATCATCGATGTACAAAAAACGCTGAAGGGATCTGACGGGATAGTGCTGTGGTCTGAAGGAGAATAAAGGATTGAAGGAAGAATTCCGGGAAAACAAAATGGGCGTGATGCCCGTGAAAAAGCTTATCATAACAATGTCCCTGCCCATGATGATATCAATGCTGGTTCAGGCAATGTACAATATCGTGGACAGTATTTTTGTCTCGTGGATCGATGAGGGTGCCCTGACGGCGGTGACCCTGGCATTTCCGCTGCAGCAGCTGATCATATCCATCGGCTCCGGTACCGGAGTAGGTATAAACGCCCTTCTTTCAAAGGCTTTGGGAGAAAAGAACTTTGAAAGATCGGACAAGGCGGCAAATATGGGCATAATGCTCATTTTCTTTTCTTATCTGCTTTTTATTATTCTGGGATTTACGGTGGTCTCGCCTTTCATCAGATCCCAGACGACCGATCCGAAGATAGCAGAGTATGGCATAACCTACCTTTCGATCATCTGTTTTCTGTCCATAGGCGCACTTTCGCAGATGACGATGGAAAGACTCCTCCAGTCCACCGGAAAAACCTTTTTTTCTATGATCACACAGCTTTCAGGTGCTATTACAAATATAATATTTGATCCGATAATGATCTTCGGTCTTTTCGGATTCCCGAGGCTAGGTGTTGCGGGCGCAGCCTACGCCACCATTTTCGGTCAGGTCGTGGCAAGCTGTCTGGCTCTTTTCTTTAATATCAGGTTTAACAGGGAGATCCACTTCTCTTTCAGATCCATAATAAAACCGGATATGTACATAATCAGAAGGATATATGCTGTCGGAGTGCCGTCGATACTCATGATGTCGGTGGGAGCCATCATGACCTATACCTTCAACCGTATTCTGATCGCTTTTTCATCAACGGCCACGGCCGTATTCGGAGTGTATTTCAAGCTTCAGAGCTTCTTCTTCATGCCGGTCTTTGGACTGAACAACGGACTGATACCGGTCATGGCATACAACTATGGTGCCAGGAACAGGGACAGGATCAAGGAAGCATTACGGTTTTCGATCTTTCTTGCCGTAGGGATCATGGCGGCGGGAACCCTCGTTTTCCAGATCTTCCCCGAAAAACTGCTGGATCTTTTCAATGCATCCGACAATATGAAGGAGATCGGTATTGCGGCTCTCCGGATCATATCCATACATTTCCCTGTCGCCGGAGCATCCATCGCGCTTGGTTCGGTGTTCCAGGCATTTTCAAAGCCCGTATATTCTCTCATCATTTCGGTAAGCAGGCAGCTTGTGGTGCTGCTCCCGGTTGCCTGGCTGCTTTCGCTTACAGGCGTGGTGACTAATATCTGGTGGTCATTTATCATAGCGGAGCTGGTTTCCTTCCTGATGTCGGCTTTCTTTTACAAAAGGATTCACGACAGGATAATAGTAAAGCTATGAAAAATGATCTGACAAAAGGAAAGATCCTTCCGATCATTATCCGTTTTTCCCTGCCTTTCATACTTTCCAATTTTTTGCAGACCTTTTACGGACTTGCAGATCTGTTTGTGGTGGGTCATTTTAATAAGGCCGCCGAGATCACGGCTGTTTCGGTGGGATCGCAGATCATGCATATGCTCACTGTTGTCATAATAGGCCTGTCTGTCGGGGCATCGGTATCATTAAGTCATGCAGCCGGTGCAAAGAACAGGGAAGAGGTTTCCAAAGCGGTCGGAAATACCCTGTCCATATTTGCCGTGTTTGCCTTTGTTCTGACGCTGATCCTGCTTGTCTTTACGGACGGGATCCTGAACATCCTCTCGGTTCCGCCGGAGGCTTTTTCAAGTGCCAGGATCTATTGTTTCATATGCTTTGCGGGAGTACCCTTTATCACAGCCTACAATGTCATAAGCAGCATTTACAGAGGGATCGGTGATTCAAGGACCCCCATGTATTTTGTTGCCATAGCGGGACTTGTAAATCTGGTCCTCGACTGGATATTCATAGGACCTCTTTCCATGGGAACGGCAGGTGCAGCCCTTGCTACGGTAATTGGCCAGGCCGTGAGTGTTGCGGTCTCAGCCTATGTTCTTTTCGGAAGAAAGAACAGACCCGTCAGTGTCGGCCGGTCGGATATTGGTTTTATCAGGCCTGTATCGGAAAAGATACTGAAGATAGGCATCCCGGTTGCGGTACAGGAGGGGTTCATCCAGATATCCTTTCTTGTTATAACCGTCATAGCAAACAAAAGGGGCGTCGATATAGCTGCGGCTGTGGGTATCGTTGAAAAGATCATCAGTTTTCTTTTCCTGATACCCTCTGCCATGATGTCGACGGTGGCCATGATCACCGCACAGAATATAGGTGCGGGACTGCACGAAAGAGGCAGGGAGACTCTCAGATACTGTATCGGCATATGCATTCTTTTCGGGCTTGTCGTATTTGCGGGAGCGCAGTTTCTTGGAGATGATATACTCGGACTCTTTGTCAGGGATGACCCTGAGGTAATAAGGTACGGAGCACAGTATTTTTCTTCCTATGCTGCGGACTGCCTCCTGGGCGGCATACAGTTTTCCTTTTCGGGATATTTCAATGCCTATCAGAAATCATGGATCACCTTCATGCACAACACGGTATCAATAATACTTGTCAGGATCCCGGGGGCATATCTTGCATCGGTGCTGTTTCCGGAAAACCTCATGCCCATGGGTGCTGCCGCTCCTCTGGGATCTCTCCTTTCGGTGATCATATGCCTTGTGTGCTACAGTTACCTGTATAAGTCCGGTGTAACGGGAGGAAGACATGAACAGTAAGCAAAAAAAAGAGATCCTGATATACTGTTTTTCCTTTCTGATCCCGGTTTTTCTTTTGATGATCTTTTTTGCTTTTGGGCATATCTATCCCTTTGGAGATGAAAGTCTTCTTGTGTGGGATATGAACAGGCAGTATATCAGCTGCTATTCGTATCTGAAAACTGTCCTTGGCGGTCAGAATGATCTTTTTTACAGCTTTTCAAAAACTCTCGGAGGAGATATGCCGGGACTTGCCGCATATTATCTGCATGATCCGCTGCTTTTGATACTGTTTTTGTTTCCGGGAGGAAAGATCGCTGTCGGAATAGAGGCTGTCTTTGTGCTTCAGCTTGCCGTTTCGGGTCTGTCCTGCTCTGTATTGCTGAACAGGCGATACGGATGCGATATGGGATCTCTCATCTTTTCAACCGCCTATTCTTTTTGCTCCTTTGTTTTTGCATATATTGCAAACCAGCTGTTTTTCACGGTGCTCATGATACTTCCGCTGGTGCTGTTTCTGTTTCTTGAGGTGACGGAAAACCGCAGATATAAACCGGCCTTCACGCTGACTCTCTTTCTTGCGGTCTGGATGAACTATTATCAGGCTTATATGGTCATCATTTTTCTGGCAACGGTATTTCTTGGAAGGCTGATCATTGATCACAGGACCATCAAAGCCCTGAAGGATACTGTTTTTTGCATAGGGATTGCAGTGATGCTCGATGCCTTCAGTCTGATACCCACGGTGATAGCCCTGAAAGGGCAAAAAAGCACAAGCGGGGCTGACTTTGGCTTCTACAGGAAGTTTTCGCCGGCTGCATTTCCCGCGGCGCTTTATTCCGGAGCTTTGAGGAACGACCTGCTTCCACAGATTTACTGTTCTCTTGCCGTTATCATCTGTGTGATAACATTTTTCCTTTTGAAAGAAATACGTATCCGGGAAAAGGCGGCGGCTCTTTTTGTTATAGCAGTCCTTTCCGCAAGCATGTGTATCAACACTATAGATGCGGTGTGGCACGGGTTTAACAATCCTCAGGGTATACCGTGGAGATATTCTTACATGCTCAGTCTCACATTTTCAGTATTGGGATACAGGGCATTTCTGCTGATGAAAAAGGAGATTCCCGTCCTTATTTCCGGAGCTCTTTTTGCGGCGGAGTGTGTCATACTGGCCATCAACAAAAGTCCGTATATAGACAGGGAAAGGCTGATAATAAATACGGCCGCCATTGTCGTTTTGACAGCACTGCTTGCGATACGTCCGTCCTTCAAAAAGAAGGGAGGAAAGCTCATCTTTTCTTTGCTGCTGGTGATCACCTTTGCTGATCTTGTCTATGATTCCCGTGTGGTTTTTGCATACCTGAACGACCGTGTGACGGAAGATGAAAAGACCAACATATCGGCATTTGAAAGCTCATACAATGATATTAGCCGGGCATATGAAAGCGTCAGAGAAAAGGACGGGGATCTGTACAGGACCGAAAAAACCTTTGAATACTCGATGAACGATCCCATGCTTTTTGACATGCCGGGACTTTCCCACAGCAGTTCCTGTGAAAGGATAGATGTCAGGCATTTCATGGCCCGGATGGGGTTTTGCGATACGGGTCTGTATGCAGCGTATGAAGGGGGAAGCACAGCCTTTGCCGACTCTGTCCTTGGAGTCAGGTATCTCATCGGAGAGTGGGATGAGCTTGAAAAGGATTACAGCTGTATCGGAGATACGGGAAAATATTACATTTTCAAAAACGAAAATGCGGCTCCCATTGCATTTTTGACGGATCCGGCCATTGCTGATATCGATGCGGAGGCGGGAAATATATTCGAGTTTCAAAACAGTGCGGCAAAGACCCTCATTGACAGAAATATGTTCATAAAGGCAGATGTCAGGCCTGTATATGCCGAAAATGCCGTTGCCGGTGAAGATGGTATCTTCAGAAAGACGGGGGAGGAAGATGCCTTTCTTGTCTTTGATATAGATGTCACGGAGGAGTATCCGCTTTATATGTATTTTGATGCTCCTTTTTCGGGTTATTCGGAGGTGTTTGTAAACGATGCGTCCTGGGGCCCCTATTTTTCTGAAACCCACTGGAAGGTTCTCTGCGCCGGAACCTACGGGAAGGGAGAAACGGTAAGTATCAGACTGAAGGTGCCTGATGATGGACTTTCGATAGATGAGGCCTGTTTTTATTATGAGGATATGGATGCCCTGAAGCAGTGGGCTGATACTGTCAGGGAAAAGAACAGGGATAACAGCGATATCCAAAGGCTTTCAAGTTCTCACCTGAAATTTGAGGTATCGGCTTCGGAAGATGACCTGCTTTTTGTTTCCGTGCCATATGACAGGGGATGGCACATCAGTGTTGACGGACAGGAAACGGAAAGTGAAAAGGTGATGGGAATTCTGACAGGCGTGAGAATGACTTCCGGAAAACATGAAATAGAGATGAGATACATACCACCGGGATTGATGATCGGAGTCATCGTCAGTCTTGCCGGGATCATATTGATGTTCATCGTGAACAAAAAAGACCGCTCCGTATAGCACAGAGCGGTCTTTTATATCATCTGTTTTTTCAGCCCATTTCAACGGTAACGGTAAATTCTTTTTTGTCCTTTTCGTAAGGGATCACATTTCCGTCTACCGCATTTCCGTTTACTGTCATGGATTTCACGCCTTTTTCAACACCGTTGGTCTTTACAGTGATGTGATACTTCGCACCGCGGTATTCTCTTTCGATGGTGAAATCACCGAAGTCCTTCGGAACACAGGGGTTGATCTGCAGTCCGTTCAGAGTCGGATATACGCCGAGGATGTACTGTGATATGTCCGTGAAGGTCCAGGCTGCGGTTCCCGTCAGCCAGCTGTTCTTGCCCTGTCCGAAGAACTTTGCATCCTTTCCGGCTACCATCTGTGAGTATACATAGGGCTCTGTCCTGTGGATCTCGGATATGTCCTGCAGGTATGCAGGGCAGGTCTTTTTGTAGATCTCAAATGCTCTGTCACCGCGGCCCACGACGGTCTCGGCAATTGATACCCAGGGATTGTTGTGGCAGAAGATTCCTGCATTTTCCTTGTATCCCGGGGGATAACTGGATATCTCGCCAAGCTCGAGGTGATACTTTGTGTAGGGTGGCTGGAGGATCATGATGCCGTATTGTGTATCAAGTATGTCGCGTACAGAATCAAGGGCTGTGAGGGCTTCACCGCTTTCCACTCCGACTCCCGCGAGAACACAGAAGCCCTGAGGCTCAATGAAGATCTGTCCCTCTTCACATTCGGAGGATCCGACCTTGTGGCTGTTTGCATCATATGCGCGGACGAACCATTTTCCATCCCATCCGTCTGAAAGGAGGGCCCTTGTCATCTTTGCAACTTCATCCCTTGCGCGCTTTGCTTCGTCTTTTTTGCCGATGAAATCGCACAGATCAGCATATTCATTACCGTATTTGACAAACATACCGCCGATGAAAACCGACTCTGCAACCGGTCCTTCGGAGGGTCCGAAGGTCTGGAAGGATTCTCCGGGATGCTCCGAAAAGCAGTTCAGGTTCAGGCAGTCATTCCAGTCAGCCCTGCCGATGAGAGGCAGATCGTGAGGACCCTTGTGATTTACGATATAATCAAAACTTCTGGTCAGATGCTCAAAGAGTGAGGTTGCAACAGACATATCATTGTCATAGGGAACC